>NZ_JAVRBY020000006.1:0-259108 GCF_034531035.1 Nostoc sp. DedQUE02
TGAGTCTTTGATACTCGTTAATGAGTCTTTGAACTTCATTAATGAGTCTTTGATACTCGTTAATGAGTCTTTGAACTCCGTTAATGAGTCTTTGCTCTCCTGCCCCCTCTCCCCAATGCCCAATCCCCCATGCCTACTTGCCCTGAGCGTATCGCTAAAGCGAAAGCTCCGCTAACGCGTAGCGTCTCGCAGAGGAGGGATGCCCCATGCCCTATTCTCAATGCCCAATTCAATTATGAAGAAGTGCTTCGGGGGAATTTATTGTATCTTCTGGTGTGGAAGTTTCGCCTTCCAAGCCATTGATTCGACGGTAAAAATCTTGGAGATAATTTAAATCTTGGGAAAAAAAGTTTTCCACGATTGCAGGAGTAACTTCTGATAAAGCACCCAAGTGGGTAATCACTCGCGCCAAGATAATAATTGTGGCATAAACAGGATTAGCTTTAACGCGTGGGTCACGCAAGGGTGCAATCTCGTCTATCGCCGTTGATAACCGCATTACACCCTTGCGGTGGAGGTTGCCTTCTGAGTCTAAATACCCCTTTGGCAGTGTAAATTCAAACTCTGTGGGAAACATATTCCTCCTAATTACTTCACGCGTTTAAATTCCTCAAAAGCAACCTCGACCTCTTCAATTTCAATGTCATGACTGCGGGCGTTGACATCGGCAATCTTGTAACTTGCAGGCCAAGCACCGGCTAATTCAAATCTAGCTACTTCTTCATTTGCTTGATTATAAATAGACAAAGCAACAAGTCTACGTTGCTGTGACCAATTACCCTTTTCGACTTTTTCAAACCACTTCCAAAAATCCATAGATTTGGTAGTACCTCTACGCAAAGTGAGATTACCACTCTTGGAATTGCTAGGAAGCTTAGTTCTTACTACTTGACCTTTGGATTGCCCTTTTGTACCCCAGGTTTGAGAAGTAACTTCAGCAATTTCGATTACCTCTTGTGTTCTTTTGAAGCCTTGACACTCCAAAAAGAAACAATTGGCATCGTTTTGACCTTCTAATGTCAGTTCTAAATAGAACCGATGGGCTGTAAGAACTTCTGGAATTCGGCTTGCGGATTGTACCACTGTTAATTACTGCAAATGCTAATTATTTGATTCGTTTAATTCCTTCGTGAACCAATTCAACAGTTTCATTCGCCATATCACCACTAGAGGCAGTTAAGGTAGGCCCAGTGTATTTACAGGGATAACAATTGACAATATTCCACCGTGCTTTTTCAGAGCCTTGTTGGTCGTAAGCAACCACCGAACCAGTCTTACGATTCTGTGCCCACTTCCGAGGGTCTCCCATGTCTTCGTTACAATCTTGGTACCATTTATACAGGTCTATATCATCAGTGGCGATGACTTTTACTGTGATGTTGGTAAATTTAACAACAGTTGGTGTAGCTTGACGCATAAGTTTAGCGCCTTTTGATGAACCATGAACTTCTTGTGCTGGGGTATTCTCAACGCCTAATCCGCTAATTTCTTTGATAAATTTATCAGTAATTCCATCAGCTTCAAAGTAAAACTTACAAGAGGTTAAAAATTCGCCTGCCATAGTTTTAGACTCCTTTGTGTGTAATTAATTTTGAAATGGGGAATGGCAAATGGCTAATGGCTAATGGCTAATGGCTAATGGCTAATGGCTAATGGCTAATGGCTAATGGGGAGACAATCAGAATAACTCATAGCCAATTAGCAATTAGCAATTAGCAATTAGCAATTAATGCCCAATGCCCTACTCGCTATCTTCAATGCCATTCCATTGGCTGATGCGGAAAACAACAAATTCAGCCGGTCTGACGGGACAAACACCGACTTCAATATATAAACGTCCTAAAATTCTGGTTTCTGGTGGGTTCAATTCTTCGTCGCACTTGACATAAAATGCTTGGGCTGGAGATGCCCCAAATAAAGCACCTTCACGCCAGATGCGCTCTAAAAAGTTACTGACGGTGCGGGTGACACGCGCCCATAAATCTTGGTCGTTCGGTTCAAAAACTACCCACTGAGTTCCCAATTCTAGGGATTTTTCGATATAGCTAATTAATCTACGCACGCTGATGTAACGCCACTCTGTTTTATCTGGCTCAACTAAAGTGCGTGCGCCCCAAATGCGGATTCCTCGATTGGGGAAGCTGCGAATACAATTTATCCCCAAGGGGTTTAATAGTTCTTGTTCGCGGAAGTTGGTGTCATAACCCAAACCAATTACGCCTCTGGGAACTTCATTGGCTGGGGCTTTGTAAACTCCTCTGGTTTCGTCGGTGCGGGCCCAAACACCCATCACATGACCACAAGGAGGTACTAAAATTGGATTACCGCGATCGCGTGGATTAGGTACTTTAATCCAAGGATAATAAAGGGCCGCAAACATGGAACGACGGTTAAATCTATTCAACCACTCCACTACTTGTTGCGGTTTGACGGCTTCCGGTGGCGAATCAAGTACAACCATACGGTTGGGCGGATTGGGAATATCGCCACTGGCAGAACCCTCGCACATACTAATCATCAGTTCGATGATGCCGTGGACTTGATCTAAATTCAATACCTGTTCTTGATAAGCCCGCATCACATCAGGACAAGCCAGCATTGTGATTTCATCAACTTCAAAGATACCGCGTACCCCGGTGCGATCGTCTCGAACCCCTTCTAAATTTTGGGAAAATCTATCGGGTGTGGCGGCGACAATAGGCGGCGCTAGTTCATATTGACCATTCACCGGACGACGAGCTAAAGGTTGTCCGCTTTGAGTAATATCTTCTACGGTGACATACATCGAATTTCTCAATGCTGTCACTGCATAAGTTGCTATTTGAGCATTAGGGTCGCGGTTCATGCTCAAGTTCTCGTATTGCTCTAAAAGTTCATCTCCCCGCCGAATTTCGATGGTGAAATACTCGCCTGTATTGGGAGGCGCTTCTCCTTCAGTACCTTCGGGTAGGGCGCGGGGCGAACCATCAATAATTACAATATTTACTAATCCACCTGCTGCTTGCTCAGGACGCAAAGTAAAGCGGAGGGCTGGACGATTACCTCTAGAGTTGATTCTTAAGGTAGCTGGTTCTGGAGTTGCAGGTCTGGGTGCGCCTGGTAACTGAGTGCCAATGCTTGTTACCCAGCAACGACCGCCACCATTCATAAAGTAGCCGTAGACTGAAAAGGGTAAATAGGCGTTGAAGTCGGTGAAGCCGTCAGAGTTGAGACGGGCAAAGTAGTTTAAGTATTGCGTCCAAGTGGTTACTAGCATGGGCTTGTATAACTCAGCCCCACCGCGAACATCTTCAGTAAAGCCTACAAATCCGGCAACTGCTGTGCTAACACCTTCAATCGGTCGGCTACCCCGGTCAATTTCTTCGATATAGACACCAGGAGCAAAGTAATCAAGTCTAGCCATGAAAGTCTCTCCAAATCAGTAAAAATCTAATTATTCAGGAGTTAGAAATATTTCTTTGAAAGTATTACCTTGGTTATCTACCAATGCATTGACGTTTTGGGGTAAATAGCCAGGATGATTCAGAGTCAAAACATAATTACCTAAATGCAGGTCTTCAAAGAAGAACAACCCTTCTTTAGTGGTTAATATGGACTTTTCAGTTCCCCTCACAGCTACTTCTGTCGCTACCAACGGCAGATTTGTCACCGCACTTTTGACAATACCTGCGATCGCAACTCGTCTAGTTGATACTAGAGTGTTACTATCAGCAGACAACTGATTTCGTAAATTGAAAATTCGCTCCCAAACCAAAGGTACTGGAGTCGGTTGTGGCTCGAAGGGAATTGTAACTGTCAAATATAAAGCTGAACGCAATGGCACACTGAGAGCGCTCCACAAAGAGCCAATCTCAATTGGCGGCTCTAGGGCAACTGTCATGTTTAAATTACCATAGCCGCGTAACTCAGGAACCAAAAACTCCTCTTCCAAGGTGCGATGGCGCAACAGCACAGTCAACGCCTCACTAATAAAGTGATGCTCACCTAAAGCTGTTCTATCCCAGGCTGTTAATAGCAGTGAAACATCAAACCAAGCTGGTGCCCAATTTACAGTGGCAGGTTGTAGAGCGCGTGTTAGCTTGCGTTCTACTTGCCTGCCAGAATGTTGTACCTGCTTACTCTCACGTATATCAAAAATATATAAATTGAGAGTCGGGCCTGCTCCCTCTTCCCTTCGATTACCAGGATGGCTAAAGTCAATTTGCTCTGTACTGGTAAGTGAGGTTCCTCCAGCTAAAATTTCGGCTAAAGTTTGAAGAACAAAGATAAGCATGAAGGTGTTCTGCTGGTAGCTAATCCAGATGCATCTAGAGTATATGTCTGAGCCTTATAAAGTTAATTAGACCTTTGTCGATATTTTTGGATTGGGAATTGGGGCATGGGGCACTTATACTGAGTTTCGACACAACGACTCCCTTCTCTACGAGAGGCTGCGCCAACGGCTCCGCTCAGGGCAAGCCGCTCAGTGCATCGCTACGCAGTAATCGAGCGACTTGCACTGAGTTTCGACTACGTGGTAATCGAGCGAAGTCGAGATTCAACTACCGCGCAGTCGTTGTGAGTCGAGATTCAACTACCGCGTAGTTGAAGTATTGGGCATTAATAATCAATAGTTCTTCTTCGCCTGCTTCCCCTACTCTCTACTCCTTATCTCCTTAGAATGAAGATTCAGAAGACTGGAGAATATTAGTTTTTCAATAATCCGAAAAGTAGCAACTTCAATTTGTAGATTAATCTTGAGTAGTTTTTAATTGGACGCACTACATTTTTTCTTGTGGGCTAGCTCGAAAAGCTTGCTCTAGAGTGCCAGTGTAACTTTCATAGATAAATAAGTTCGTAGTAAGGACTTTAGTCCTTGCTTTGAGCGCTTCAGCACTCATTACAAACCGATTTATCCAAGTGTTGTAAATAACAATTTTTGTATACTTGTATACGTATAAAAATGAAATGCAGTTTTGAATGTAAACTTAATAATTCTTTGTATTAATAAGTTAAAAAGAGAACTTAACAAAAAAATAAACATTTCTGAGACTGCATAATTTTATACTAGTCAGCAGAAGAGTAATATTTGATTGCAAAAAGCGAGTGAAGCTATGACACTAGGCTTTTCTGTACAAAAACTAGACAATAGTTCTAACTATTTGAATTCCTCAGATATTCAGAGCTTTTGTCAGCTAAAGTCTGAGCAGCTAACTAGTCAATCTCCAATTTTTTTCGCTCGGATTGTCTATCACGATTCATTACTGAGAGCTAATCAGGAGGTTATAAATTATGGTCAAGGCCAAGCTCCTTTTTCTTCAAAAACTTTAGCTTACTTGCGCTCAGAAGTATGGCTGACAGATTTTCCGCCTGCTTTGAGTTTACATGAATTTAGACTTAAAGATTTTTCATGCATTTCTTACATTTGCCCCATATCTTATAGAAATCAAAAACCTGAATACATTCAAATCATTACTCATGAACCTCTCTCATTGAGTTTGCAATTATATGTAAAACGTTCTGCTATGCTCCTAAGTAAATATGTAGATATTTACTTGGACTATGGAAGGCAAAAAACTGAAATTCAACTCTTAGAGGATATCTTGCATCGCGTAGGACATCAATTGCGTAACTCTCTAGGACTTATCGGATTGTATGCACATAATTTATGCTTGGGTTTAGAGAATAGCGCTTGGCAACAGCAAGCAACAATTATCGGTGAAAGCATACAAGATTTAGATACTAATTTAAATGAATTGATTGATTGTGGTCAAAGCTCAAAACTAAGAGTAAAAGTTCAAGATTTAAGAAGTTTGGTAGTTGAAAGTATCACAAACTTACAACCTATAATAAAGCAAAAAAACCTGAAAATTTTGATTCCTGAGATATCAACATTACTGAAGATAGACAGATTGCAAATGAAACAAGTTTTTGACAATATCTTCAGTAATGCTGTTCATTTCAGCCCGATTTCAGGGACTATTACCTGTAGTTGGCAAATTTTTCAAGATGAAGTTCTAATTAAAATCTCCGACCAAGGCCCAGGATTGTCTCAAGAGGATTTGCAAAAAGTATTTACCCCATTTTATTCTCGGCGTAAAGGAGGTACAGGGCTGGGCTTAACTATTGCTAAAAAAATTATTTTGGATCATCAAGGAAGTATCTGGGCGCAAGTTTTATCAGAGAGCGGGGCACAATTTTCGATTATTTTACCTCGACTAAAAAATTGATCGGTAATTTGTAATTAGTAATGACGTTTGTCGACTCGATACCATAGCTAAAAAGATGACTAATGAGCATAAGAAACTTTCGGTTTTGCTTGTAGATGACGAAGAACGATTTCGTCAAGGATTACGTACTCTTCTGAATTTTTATAGTATTAATTCTGCGTTACCTGTAGAAGTGATGGGTGATGCAGATTCTGTTGATCAGGTTTTAAAGTTTACAACCCAGAAGTGTCCAGATTTAATTTTGCTGGATATGCAATTGAAAGGATGTGATGGAATTACAGTTTTAGCACGTCTTAAGGAAACTGCTTACACTGGCAAAGTTTTAGTATTGTCGGCTCATCAAGAAGATGACTGGATTTTTAGAGCAATGCAAGCGGGAGCCGCAGGTTATGTGTTTAAAAATCGTTTAGCAACACAACTTTGTGAAGCTATTGACACTGTAACTAGGTCAGAAATTTATCTACCTTCAGAAGTTGCTAGTCGATTTTTCCGGTTTTTTCAGGCTTATTCAGATTCTTGTATAAAAGCATGTCATGAAGTGCATTTAACGGAAAGAGAGCAAGAGGTTTTATACTGGTTAACTCAAGGTGCTTCTAATGAAGAAATCGCTAAACATTTATATGTAACAGTTGCTACTGTTAAGGCGCATCTCACCAGTATTTTTGAAAAATTAAAGGTTACTAGCCGGACTCAAGCGATTGTGGCTGCCCTCAAGTTAGGATTAGTTCACGCTTGAGCGCGACAGAATTAATCGGCGCAATTTACGAAACTTTTTGTATATGCCTTCATTTGAATCTTTTTATCAAGAATACCCCTGCTCGTACAATTCTCCCTTAAGTTGCGATCGCCCTTTTCAAACGGCACAGCAAATCAAGGGCGCTAAGTTTTGCTTGGAGTGTGGTTTTCCAGCAACTTTACCACAGGAGGCTGAGATTAAAGGAAATCAGGGAACTTATCAAATAGCTAGTTTTATCGGTGTGCGGGGTTTAGGCCGCTTATATTCAGGTGTCCAGCTTAAAGACAAACAACCTGTAATCATCAAAGAATATCTGCTCCCCAATCGTTCTTTTAATGAAAGCGAGACTCAAAAGCGGAAAGATACTTTTAAACGGGTAGGTGGAATAAGTTTAGCCGATAGTCGAATTCAAAACTTCCGTCTTGTGGAAACTAAAGAAGCGATCGCAGATGAAAAAGGAGAACGCTGCTATTTAATTACTCAAGGAATAGAATCATCCCAAACTTTAGCTAAGTATCTCATAGAAAAGGGAGCAATGACATCTCCTGACGTGCGTGAGGTACTAAATCAAGGTCTACAAACTCTTCAATTTCTCCACACTCAAAAGCTACGTTTTCCCTCAAATCAAGTACAAATAGGTATTACTCACGGCAATATCAGCTTAGATAGTACTTTAATTAAATTAGAAAATAATCAAAAGTTTTCTATATACTTTTGTGATTTAGCTATCTGGGAAAACTTATTTATTCCACCGAATATTGCTCAACCCGCGCCTGCCAAACCTGAGCAAGATTTAGAATCATTAGGATTGCTAGCCTTTTATTTATGGGTAGGGCGAACAACTAATTTTTTATCCAACCTGCCTCTTGATCCTAGAGATAATCAACAATGGGCAGATACCGATAGCCATTTAAAGCAGTTTATTTATCGTTTAATTGGGTTAGAAACTCCTTTTGAGAGTGCAGAAGCAGCTCGGCAAGCACTGCTGCAACTTCCCAAAGAAGATCGTGCTAAGAATATAACGCGATCGCCAGGTTCTCAAGAAATAAAAAAGCCTTTGCCAGTACCCTTTATCCTTCTAGGTATTCTGGTATTACTACTTGGCGCGGGAATTTGGTATTGGCTTTGGGGCAAGAAAACAGATAGTCCTAATCAATATATACAATGGTCTAGACTTGTGCGGAATTTCTCAGAAGTTCCTAACGTTCCTTCGGGACAATTTACTTACACAGGAGAAAAAGATAGTACATGGAGTTTTATTTTGACGCAATCAGTAGACAACAGTCGTTTAGGAGATTTGTTGACTAGACCAAAGCCAGATGCAACAGCAACATTTAACTATGAATCTATTTTGTCATCAAATGTAAATAACCCGATTAAAAGTATTGAAGAAGTTCAAATAAACAAAAAGGATTTTGCAATTACTAGTTTAGTAGACAACATCACAGATAAATATGCTAAAAAACCAGTTGCTTATGATGGTTTACTTGTTTTTGTAGCATTTAATAAAAGAGACTCAAATCTTGCTAATGCTCTTGGAGGGCAAATCAATCTTGAGCAATTGCGTCAAATTTACACAGGCAAAATTACTAATTGGCAGCAGATTGATTCCAAACTTCCAAATCTATCTGTGAAAGCTTTTGCGCCAACGGAACCAGAAGCAATTAGCAAATTTCGAGAAATAGTTTTGAAAAACGCCCCTCAAGACGAAGCATTATTTACAGCAAATGTTACTAAACTTGATACAACAAAAACCCAAAACCTAATACGCAGTGAAACTTTAGAAGGGCGAACCACTGGTATTATTAGTTTTGGGATTATTAGTAAAACTTCGAGTCAGTGTACAGGCTATCCTCTAGCGATCGCAGATGGTAAAAGATCAGCAATTCAACCTCTATTTCAAAAGCGCGATCGCCGTTCAATTAACCCCTCAGATGACTTATGTCAGCATGATGATTATTATGTTGATGTCACAACTTTCCAAAGCTACCCCTTGGGATACCCTATTTTTGTAGTGTACCCTAAAGACAGCAGCCGCCTGCCTGGTGGTTCTACATTTGCCCAGATGCTAACCACTCGTCAGGGTCAGTGTTTACTTACTAAAGTAGGTCTTGTAGCTTTACAACCTATGCCTGATGATATAAATTCCTATGCCTGCAAATCGGTGCCCTAATCCCAGTTGCGAATATTTTAACCGCGCCCTGCCTAACAATGCTAAGGTTTGTCCCTGGTGTTCCACTCCTGTGGGTAATGTAGTTTCTTCTACACCACAACCGTCTAGTCAACCACCTCCCAATCAACAACCTAGTCAACAACCGCCTGTTCAGTATCAACGACCAGCAACAGAGCAACCTAACTACCAAGTTCCCCAACAAGCTCCCATTGATTATTCAACAGTTTATCAGCCACGAGTTTCTTATCCACCAACACCACCTGTTTATACTCCCCCGCCTCAAAGAGCGCCAGTCTTAAAGCTGGTTCATAGCACAGGAAGAGAATTTAACCTCATAGGGGAAGGAGGTTATATTGGTCGTCGCAGTCAGAGTCCAGGAATAGCGCCGCCAGAAATTGACTTAACCGGCATTCCCAGTGAGGGAATAGTCTCTCGTCGTCATGCGCGAGTCGATTGGGACTGGTCGCAAAATGCATACATGATTGTTGATATGAGTACAAATGGTATTTATTTAAACAACAATCCTCTAACTCCTGGTATGCAATATCGCCTCCTTAATGGCGATTCAGTGAAATTTGGTCAAGATAACCTAGTAAACTTCACGGTATATATTGTGTAGTAAAAAACTAGCTTAACGTGAGGGTTCTGTGCGTACCTTTGCGCTTACCTCTGCGCGACGGCAGTCGCTACAACGGGGAGCCACTGCGGTAGACGGGTTCCCCAGCATAAAGCAAGTGGCGTGGGAACCCCCCTCCGGGTGACGCTCCTAACGTCGCTACCGCTACGCTAACGCCAGTCGCCTACGGCGGGAAACCCGCCTACAGCGCTGGACTCACCGCAACGCCCTGCCTCCCCTTTGCGTTTAAATCTTAAAATCTTAGTTATTCACAAAGGACAAATGAGCAATGTATTTCGGGAATTGCTGCAAAAAGTAGGCAGTGGAAACCACACAGGTGAGAATTTAACTCGTACCCAAGCAGCCACCGCAACTAAAATGATGTTGCTGGGTGAAGCGACACCAGCCCAAATCGGAGCGTTTTTGATTGCTCATCGAATCAAGCGCCCCACGGGAGAAGAATTAGCGGGAATGTTAGATGCCTATGAGGAACTAGGGCCAAAACTGCAACCAATCGTCTCTGGGCGACGGGCGATCGCTCTTGGCATCCCTTATGATGGCAGAACACGCACAGCACCAATTAGTCCGGTAACAGCTTTACTACTCGCCGCAGTAGGACAACCAGTAATCATGCACGGTGGTGATCGCCTCCCAACTAAATACGGCTTACCCCTGATAGATATTTGGCAGGGCTTAGGAGTCGATTGGACTACTCTACCACTAGCAAAAACCCAACAAGTATTTGAGCAAACGGGAATCGGTTTTATTTATCTACCTCAGCATTTTCCCTTGACTACAAGTATTTGGGAGTACCGCGATCAGCTTGGTAAACGTCCACCCTTGGCGACAATGGAGCTAATTTGGTGTCCTTATGCTGGTGATGCTCACGTAATTGCTGGGTTTGTTCATCCGCCCACAGAAGGAATGTTTAAAATCGCTCTAGGGTTGCGGGGAGTAACAAAATTTACATTAGTCAAAGGATTAGAAGGTAGTTGTGACTTACCGCGCGATCGCACTGCAATTATCAGCTTATCTTCATCCGTAGCATCCCAAGAGGTAGAACGATTGCACCTCGTACCGCGTGATTACGGCTTTACTACCAAGAACGTACCCCTTGGAACTACTGAAGAACTGGTGGCAGAGATTCAAGAGGTTTTGGCAGGTAAACCAGGTGAATTGATGCAAACAGCTTTGTGGAATGGCGGATTTTATTTATGGCAAAGTGGTATTTGTTCAGATATGGCAGAGGGTTTAGTTAAAGCAGAAGAATTATTAACCAATGGTGTAGTAGCTGCTAAACTCCAAGAACTGAGCCAGGTAGTAGATTTAGTGTCAGCAGATGTAGCCTTTAGGGTGTCAACGACTTCTCCAAAATAGATTTTTGTTGCACCCAATCCTGACCGACTTGGATACTGATATCCGATCCAAGGTTGCCAGTACTTTCCACGCGCACTTCGCCAAATCCCAAAGTGTTGCGAATTGATTCGGCACTGTTACCATCTCCTTGTTGGGCGACAATGTGAGTTACGTCTAGAGGTTCACCCCATGCCTTGGCCACATAGATGTTCCGATATCCAGCTTTTTCCAAAGCTCTAATTAAGGGTCGGATGTTAGAGCGATCGCCACCTGTACTATCTTGAATTGCTACACGTAAAGAGCTTGGATCAGTTGTAGTTGCCAGTTGTTCCTGTTCTGACTCCAAACCAAAGTGTTGAGCCATCAGTTTGGCAATACCATTTTTGTTGGGCAACCAATAGCTAGCATCAAACTCGCCTTTCTCGCTAAAGCGACCAGGCAGCATTAACATTTGCATATTAGAGCGATTTGTCCGCACCCCAAAACCCATCAGCGCCACTAATTCTTCAACAGTCAAGTTAGTATCAATGTGGTCTTTGACTACATCCAGAACTTTCGGTAATTGAGCAACAGTAGCTGGGTTGAGTGTTTGATCCATCAAAGCACGGATGACCATTTGCTGCCGTTGAATCCGACCAATATCACCGAGTTCGTCATGGCGAAAACGCAGCAATTGTAGTGCTTGATCGCCGTTGAGATGCTGCTTACCCGCCTTCAAATTGATGTACAAATGCTGAGAATCATCTTGATATTTCATATCTTTGGGGACATATACTGTCACGCCACCCAAAGCATCAATCAGCTTGGCAACTCCCAAAACGTTAATTCGGACATAGCGATCAATTCCCGCCCCACCTAAGAGATTACTGACGGTTTTGGCAGTCAAAGCTGGCCCACCGTCAACATTGGCAGCATTAATTTTTTTCACTCCATGCCCTTCTATTTCTGTGCGGGTATCTCTGGGAATGGAGAGCATATTTATTTTTTTCGTCTCTGGATCAAATTTGACCAAGAGCATGACATCGGAAAGACCATCAAAGGAGTTTACTTGGGGCAGGTATTTGAGATTTTTGGTTTCTGGGGGAGGGTTTTGGATATCTGGGGGAAGTACGCTCATCCCCATCACCAAAAGATTCACTGGGCGAGTTAATTCTGAAAATCGCAGTACACCTCCAGAAATGCGATCGCTATCAAAGACTGCCTCATCTTTTGGACTTAACTGGGCTTGTTGCAAAGGCGTGCTAGTCAAAGATACTGCCAAAAGTGCCCCCGCAGTTGCTGACACCATTGCAATACCACTCATCCCTACCCAAAACCATAACCAACGTCCTGATTTTGAGTTCTGAGAAATTTTTCTATTGGACTTTGAGGCTTTTCCCGACTGGTTTTCTTCCGCCGAACTTCTTTGAATGGTCACAGACTTCCTCACACTTACTCAATAATCAAATTCGGTAAATTTGCAGACTAAAAACATCCAAACAAATCAACCCATAATAGCTAACTCTTAATTATCAGTGCTAACTTTTTTCATGTAGTGTCAACCACAACACTTATAGCAGCATTTTTCCTTCTTTTGGGCCAACCTAGAGATGTTTTACTGAAGTATGGCAATAATAAACTGGATTGACTAGATATATGGATAAATTAACTGTAAATTTTTAGGAAACCAGTAAAAACACTGATAATTTGTCACCCGAAAAAATTAAGATAAATACTTGCCAATCACTCGTTCTGCTAAGGTACTAAACCCTGGCAAACGACTAGATTTGCCTTGCATCAGCCGCAAAATCAACCAAACACTTACTAAAAAGTAACCCGATGTGAGAAAGCTATTCAGGATAAATATACGTAGCGGAAAAAAATCTGAAGTTGCTGTTCCGGTAGTTAATAATAAATAACCCAACAGCCAAGTAAGTGCCAAAGTAATAGACAGACGGCTAATAGCAAGTTGTTCCCGACTACCCTGGCCTCGATAGAGAGTCCACAAGGACGGAAAAAAGCCGATAATCGGAACTAAATGTAAAAGTAACTGTGTTTTGGGCATTGGGGATTGGGCATCAAGAAGAGACAAGGTAGACAAGGAAGAGGGGAGAGACTTGGGAGAGACTTGTCCCCCTTGTCTCCCTTGTCCCTCTGCCCCTCTGCCCCCCTGCCCCTCTGCTCCCCTGCTCCCCTGCTCCCGACTCTCTTTGGATTCAAAATTATTCATTGGGGTTAGTCTAACTCCTAAACTAGAAGGATGAATAAGACTCATATAGTTAGAGATAATAAACTGTAAAGAAAGATTTAACTTAGTTCTATTCCGCAATCAGCTCAAAATGCAGACACGCAAGCTACTCGACTGGTGGCAAACATTCACTCCAATAGCGCGAATCGTGGCGATCGCGTTATTCGTTCCGCTACTAGTTCTCAATGGTTGGGCAATTTCGGTATTTTTTAATTATTTCCATTCTCTCATAGTGATTTTAGTCGGAGCCTCAGTGCTAGCATTTCTGCTCAACTACCCCGTGAGCTGGATGGAGCATCATGGCGCTAGGCGAGAGCAAGTCGCTATTTTAGTATTTCTCTTGGCTTTATCGATTTTATTGGCGCTGGGTGTGACACTTTTCCCCCTGGCCCTTACCCAAGCTCAACAATTGGTGGCTCGTTTACCGGAGTTGATTGACTCTGGACGCTCTCAATTAATGATCTTAAATGAAAAAGCTGAGACTTATGGTTTACCGATTAACCTCGATGCTCTGGTAGTGCAAATCAACGATCGCGTCAAGGGACAATTGCAAGCGATCGCTGGACAAGTTTTAAATCTGGCTGTACTTACAGTCACTAGCTTGCTAGATATTCTCTTGACGATGGTTTTGACTTTCTATCTTTTGCAGCATGGAGGTGAACTCTGGGAAAGTTTAGTCGAATGGCTACCTAATAAATTCCGCGATCCTTTCTCCAAAACAGTCCGCCTTAGCTTTCAAAATTTCTTCATCACCCAGTTGATTTTATCTACCTGTATGGCATCAGCCCTCATTCCTACCTTTTTGTGGCTGAAAGTGCCATTTGGGCTACTATTCGGCTTAACTATTGGACTGATGGCTCTCGTACCCTTTGGCGGTTCTGTAGGCATCGCCATGACTACATTATTGGTAGCATTGCAAGATTTCTCAATGGGTGTGAGAGTGTTGATAGCAGCAGTGATTGTACAGCAAATACTCGAAAACTTAATTGCCCCCCGAATTTTAGGCAGCTTTACTGGTTTAAATCCAGTTTGGATTTTAATTTCAGTCTTGACAGGAGCAAGAATTGGTGGGCTATTGGGTGTAATTGTGGCAGTACCCACAGCTGTTGTAATTAAGACTGCTTTAAGCGCCCTGCGTCCTGGAGCACTAACGAGTGAAGGAGACGACAGCACCATTGGGGAAATAACTGCATCTGTTGCAGCAAACGAGTCCCCGAAAGCTGACGCTAACAAGACTTTGAACATTTCTGAAGCGACATTACCCTAGAATTCAATTCAAAATTCAAAATGAAGAAATTTGGATTTTTTACTGTGGCTCAATGATTGAACCCATAAATAAAAGACTTCCCGTCTGATTATCCCTAATAGCACAGAAGAAGGGACGATCGACAATCATTCGGAATGGTTCTGGTTCATCTCTGAAAGATGTTGCTACTATCCCCACTGAAGTAGCCGCAGCCGCTTCGGTTCCTTCTTCGTTTACTTCCACAAAAGTTTTATGTTTAACTTGGCTAATGGCAAAATTTTTACCCATGCCAGAAAAATTGGCTTTGTTGCTGAAAGCCTCTCCCATACCTAAAGTTTTCAAGGCATCATTGAGTGTAACTTCGTAATCTGTTTTGAAGCGGGGTAGGCGAATAAACCCTTTTTGTTTGTTGAACTGAGTCATCCATTTTTCCCAGTTCTCAGCATTCAAGTTTTTATAGAAGCCTTTGAGGTTAGAGTTTTGTTTGGGCAGAAAGATATAAAAACTGAGTTTACCATCTTTACCGTAAGGTAAACTAACTGCCTGAAATTCTTCGCTTTCATAGTATCTGTAGTCACCTTCCTGTGACATCATTGGGTGTTGTTTTCGTCTGCCAGATGTGATGTAAAAAGGGTATTGAGCAGTTTGTTTTTTGTTAAATTCGTTAGTCCAATTACCTTTAAAATATATGGCATTGATCAGAAATAACACTTGGTTTGGTTCAATCTTCTCAACTATTTTATTAATTTTGCTATTAGTATTTTCTTTTACCCAGTTATTGATAATACTAGATGCGGCGGCATCTTTAAAGTTTAAATTGCTCACCTTGGCTTGATAGAAATCCTGAGTTCTCTTGAGGAAGTCTGGTACAAAACTAACATCTTGATTTGCCCAAAGTGAGTTAGCAATTTTTAGTTGCACTTTCGGATCAGAATTGTCTAAAAGCTGCTTTAATGCCGCCGCGTAAGAAGAGTTAATTTCTGGTAGATTCATCCCCTGTAATTCTAGAGTTTTTGCCATTGCTTGTTGAGTCGAGCCGCTAGCGCCGTTGTAGGTCATAGCAAGGGCGATCGCAACACTCGAAGGTGAGATAAAAACATTCTTCTCACCTCGATCATTTTTTAGAACTTCTGAAAACAGTTTGAAGCCAAACTTATTACTAGACTCAACAATTTTCGTATCAGTGTTGACTGTTTTTTTTTGCAATGGATTTTCTGGTTGAGGTAAACTAGATTGGGCAAGGGCACTTTTATTACTATCGACTGGAGAACACCCTAATACACTGAATAGAACAACACTTGCAGCTGCCAGAGCATAACGTCTGCCCAGACTCACACCGTAACGTCTTTGCAGAAAATTTTCTTTCGCATCACTAAATTTTTGCCGATTCATTCTGCTACCTCACTTGCCAAAGATTCCCGATCTGTGCTCATGGTTGACGCAGAAACTGTGTCAATGATTAACTATTGCATTTGCTCCAATAAAAAAATGTGACTGTTACAGTTTCTGTAACAGCCAGTTATTTGCTTAGAGAAATTAAACCCGACTTGTGAGAGTAGCTAATTCCTAATTGAAGCGGTTATGCAGACGAGTTATGAAAAATTTTGATTTTTAGGAATTTTCCTATTTATCAATAAACGTATTGTAAGCTACGTAATCACAAAATAACCACTTTTTTTGGTTTTTGATTGTCTACAACGGGCTACGCCTGTGCTCGTTTGTATGCAATAGACTCTGACCTCTTTCCTAAAGAGGGGACTGTTGTTGTTAGGTCTGTATTGGCCTCAACCGAGAAGTGCGATAACATTTCTCAGATGCACGAAATATAGAACTTTTGTAGGGATGCACAGCTGTGCTAACCTATTTCAATTAATCGGTACACTCCACCAAGCTAAACTATAAGGCTGAGTCGCTTCATTAAGCTTTTGACGAAACTGCACACGGATTTTGTAATTGCCAGTAGCAGCAACAGGGCAGAAAATATGTTCTGTACTATCAATTTGACTGATTGAAGAGCAAACAGCACCAGCATCTGAACTTTGAGCATCAGCTTTTACTAAGTATAGGTCGAGATTATTTAAGCCGCGATCGCGAAAATTTTCGCCGACATCATATTGCTGGTTTTTATTTTTATCGTTGAGTTCCACGAACCTATCCCAACTCAAGGTAACAGCAACAAAACTTCCCTGCTTTAACGGTTTTGCTAATATATAGTCAACAGATGCTCCAACATCGACTGTACGATAATCCCAACCGATAGGCGGTACCACAGCTGATGGTTGCCATTGACTAGCACTAAATTGCTGATAAGCGCGAAATGCGTTCAAATGACCCGCTCCCATTTGGGCATCTAAGGGAATCTTTGGATCTTTGTAAGCATCAGAATCTAGCCAGTTTTGATTTTGTTTGTCGATTAACGTGCGGGTCATTCCCAAATGTAAGCCATCGCCGCTATCTAGGATTTTATCTGCTGAATTCAGTAATACAGCTTTCATAACTTGATGATGGCGAGCATCGATACTCCAGTGGGATTGTTTTGTTCGTATCTGTCGGTCAGCAAATTCTTGCAATAGAGCAACAGTAGCCGTAACTTGAGGCGCTGCAAAACTTGTACCTGTAACCTTGTTCAATTTGCCATCTGGATTGAGCAAAGGAATATTATTTCCAGGAGCAACTAAACTGATAGCACGACGCCCATCAAGATCAAATTCCCTTCCAGCTAGTCTTCCACTCACGCCTTGGTTAAGACCCGCCAAATTAGCCACGTCTACTTTGTTAAAAACTCCCCCTCGGCGGGATGAAAAAGCCACGTTAACTCCGTTAAAATTATCTGTAGGAATAGGAATACCGCCCTTACCCTGGTTGCCTGCGATCGCATACAAAACATCATGAACGCGACTAGACCAGTCAACGCATAAAGTTAGTAAAGCATTGCCGTCTAAAGTAGCCTCTGGTCGAGGATCGCGGCTCAAAGGCTCACCAAAGCTAAAGTTAATAGCACGCACATCGCCACCATTTTGTAGCGCTATGTGCTGTGCCGATAAGCACTCTTCAGGCTGACCCATGTTTTTAGTCGAACCCACCGCCGATGAATACAATCGCGCTCCCGGAGCAACTCCTGGCAAAGCCTTGTCTTGACTCACCATCACGCCAGCCACATTGTATGCATGGGGGTCTACACCACTATTAGACTTAGCTGGGCCATTGCGTAAAAATACCGCCGCTAAAGATATAGCACGGTTTTTAGACACCGCCTTATCCCACCCAAACATTCCCGGCCGGCCAATTTCCACTTGACCAATAGCAATCTTACGACCGATTAAATTATAAGGAGCTTGGTGTAGCTTTAGAGCATCAATGCCGTTGGTTCCCAGTCCAGATTCTAAAGCTGAAGCAATTACCGGCACACTCAAACAAGAAGCGCTTAATCCCCAAATTATCCAGGTTAGTTTTTTAGTCATTAGTCATTAGTTATTAGTCATTAGCCATTCAATTTAAGATTTTGAATTAGGGATTTGGGATTGAAGGAAAAATCTAAAATCCCAAATCCAAAATTATGAGTCTTGTTCAATGTTTTGTTACAATGCGTACAGACGAGGACGCTTAAAAACCCACTAGCCATGACCCAAAACCTATCTCAAAAGCCCATTGTAATTTCTCCATCTATCCTATCAGCCGATTTTAGTCGTCTGGGTGACGAAATTCGCGCCGTCGACGCAGCCGGAGCGGATTGGATTCATGTTGATGTCATGGACGGTCGTTTTGTACCTAATATTACGATAGGCCCTCTGATTGTGGAGGCGATTCGTCCGGTTACAACCAAGCCACTGGATGTCCACTTGATGATTGTGGAGCCAGAAAAGTATGTAGAAGGATTTGCTAAAGCGGGTGCTGATATTATCTCCGTACACTGCGAACATAATGCTTCTCCACACCTGCACCGCACCTTAGGGCAAATTAAAGAGCTTGGTAAGAAAGCTGGAGTTGTACTTAATCCTGGTAGCCCTCTAGAGCTAATTGAATATGTTCTAGATTTGTGCGATTTAGTACTAATTATGAGCGTCAACCCTGGTTTTGGTGGTCAAAGCTTTATCCCTGGTGTGTTACCCAAAATCCGCAAGTTGCGTCAAATGTGTGATGAACGCGGTCTTGACCCTTGGATTGAAGTAGATGGGGGACTGAAGGCAAATAATACCTGGCAAGTTTTGGAAGCGGGAGCTAATGCAGTTGTTGCTGGTTCAGCTGTATTTAACGCTAATGATTATGCTGAGGCGATTACAGCAATTCGCAACAGCAAGCGTCCTACCCCAGAATTAGCCAAGGTTTAATTCATTTTTGGATTAACCATTCTCCACAAAAAATAAGGTGGGCAATTTGCCTACCTTATTTTTATTTATACATAAAAAAACTGGAAGTTATTCAAGTTTTGAACTTCCAGTAGTTGTTAATATAAATTGAAAGTTTAAAAACCAGAGATAATCCAGGTTGGGAGGACTAGGATTACAATAGTCGAAAGAGAAGCGTATGAGCTATTAGTTCTACCAGCCACAATAACGATTTTACCGTAACTTTTCTATTTCTGTTCCTGGCATTGATGTTAAGCGTTTGCCTTATTAAATAAAGCAACACCAACCACAGAATAAGAAGTTTTATAAGCATTACTCGCACCGTCTGCAGTCAGTGAAAGCTGTGTAAAATTTGGATTGGGGGAATCCACCTCTCCAAATTCTCTTTGCTCAGACTTCCTCAAAAATAGAACCACCAGTAGCAACGGTTTGATCATTAGTCTTGCTGTAGGAGTTATTTACTCCAGGAAATACTGACTACTTTTGTAATCAGTTTGATTTATTTCATAGTCAGAACTAATCATTGATTTTATTCTTTAAAATTAACTTGTTTGCCAATCACCTCTATTTTGCTTGAAGTTGTAGTTGTTATTAGTTTACCAATATCCTCAGTATATATTTGCCATATTGGCAGATTTTTGTAAAAAATTATCCAGCTAATGACGCTTATAGAAAACCTGCTATGCTATAAATTTTAAATTAGCATAGCAGGCTCTCAGACACTCAATCAACTCCAAATCAGAATCTATTGATTCCAAATACCTTTTAATTAAATCCACAAGATTTCAAGGAAACGTCTTGAGCCTTTTCTGGTTTTAATGGCGATTTACTTGATTGATGTTCGTTAATTTGCTGTGTCAATTTATCGTCTAAACGATCACCACGGATTTCTGCTTTTTTCTTTCCAACTACTTCCAGATAAGCTAGGTCTTTAATTTTGCTTAAGCAGCTTGATGACATATTACTATCAGACCTGGAATCATTAGCTTGTTTCAGCATTTTTAGATTTTCACTATGCTGTTGTTTTGTCCTGTTGGCTTGAGAGTTTTCTTTGAGCAATCGATTGTAGGTGCGATATGGAATGTAATGGAGAGGATTATAACCACCAAATCGCAGCATTAAAACACATGCCCAGGAATACTTTCCAGCTAGAATTGCTTCAACTACTTTGTCAAATTGTTGAGCTTTCACTGTGTTATCTAAGTTGCTACTAATACCAGCAATGTCTTGGTTCATCATAGTGTTTAGTTATCTTGGATGAAGTAAACTAGTTCAGTTTCTGCGATTGTTGGTGTTTCAATTGAGGCGTACAGACGTTAAATCGCTTCTGGGAAATTATCAGCAATAGAGCGGTGTTGGATATTTCCGAAGGATAAGAATCCATCTATCAACAGGCGCGTACATAATTTTCCCAAACTCTGATAGGTTCCCACAGCTTTGAGCGGTAAATAACCAGGTTGAAACTTCTCTGCTGTTTTATCTTTACCTTGGCGCTGTTGAGCAGAGTTTTAGTGATTTTGGCTGATAACTCCCCTAATAAACTAGTTTTGGCAAGAGCTAGCTCGTAATAGGGATACAAATTATATAGATTCATTCCTAAAATGTCCCCTTGGCTTGAGGTTTCGACTGCATTTGACCTGATGATTCTTTCCATGAACTGACCTTTGATTAAAAACAATCAAGTTTTTAATCAAGTTTGTTGGCTGCTCAGTCTTAATTATCCAGATTCACTCCGATGAATGGAGGAAACTTTGCTTATAGCTTGTTAGTAAGTGAAAGGTAAAAATTTATCTTTTGTCTTGTCAGATGACTGGTAAGACAAAAGTCTCGGCGTGGCTCTTGGTAGATGCAATTTTGTCCTCTTAAACTTTCTCAACTCCTAATTCAATAAATTTTCTCTGCTCACGCGCTTGTATTTCTTACTACTGTTGAATTAGGCATTTTCCGGGAAAATTTTTATTTTTTTAGGCTATTTGAGAAAATTTATTTATCTTTGAGCGCTAACAGTGCCATTCGTATTTATACTATTTTTTTTCGTTAACGTCATCTACTAAGTTAGCAGATTTATAGGTTAAATTTACTGAATATATTCCGATGCTTACTTGTGTATTGTGCAACTTTTGATTTTGTCCCACTTTGCTAATTCTTGAGGGGTAAGACCCCTCACCCAATATCAATTTAAACCCTTTATTATTGTCGAGTCACTAGAAAATATTACCACTAACTATGATGTAAAACAACTGAGAAGAATAATACAAAATAAAAGCCGAAAAGCTTTCTAGCTAAAGGGTTGAATATATTTTTTTAATGATTTCAATTAGAAGATGATACTTATTAGCCTTGTATTTATTGATTTACAAGAGCTACAGCTTCAGGCTATCTAAAATTAAATTACTGTAAACTAATTATGAATATCAGCCAGTAATCAAAGATAGGCTATTGATGAAATAACATTACTGGTTATCGGTAAAATATATAGATAATTGTAATTAGTGCAAAGTTAGTAAATTAAAATACTTGTAAGTAAATGCTTTTACTCAAAATATGTAGCAGTCTATGTCTGTATATAATTAGATAATTGAGTAATAGAGATAAAGCTATTTAACCCAGAATACTGCTAAATTAATTCAGCAGTATTTTTTGTGGGTATTAATATTTAACAGATTTATAAAATTGAGATTAAAAATGTAGTGAAGTTGGGCTAAATAGTAGTAAGAACTCACAATTTCTAGGAGTTGGTGATAAGTGCCTTACTCAACAAGAATACCTCGGTCTATAAGACTATGCTGTGAAGGCTATGACCTAAATGCCCAAGACATTCAGACAAAACAAAATAAGCAGCGATATTCAAACTCTCGACTCGAAAGCCACGCCTTGCATATAGCTGAATTAGAAATCTTCTGGACAATTAAAAAATGAATTACTTGCCAATTAGCTATCTACGGGTTATAATATGAGTCCGGCTTAGTAAGAATCGCCCTCATTGATAGCGCTTCATAATCCCAAAGTTTAGGCTGCTTTTGCTAAACCCTGGAAATATGCACCCGTATTTAAGTTACGCAAATTGTGGAGGTTTAAGCGTATGCCCCAGTATCGGTTAATCATTGCCAAACACGCAGCGCCAATATCTAAATGATATTTGCTGTTGAATAGAGCAATAGGCACGTCACAACGTAGCTTTTGATTGTGAATGTAGTGTGCGAAATATTAGTAATATTTATAGCAAAAGCTAGTAATATTTGCATTTTTTGAAACAGTCACTTTGAATTATTAATCCTTCAACTCTTACCATTACTGAAATTTTCCTTCGCTTCCGGAAATACTCGGAAAATAAAATCACAAATAGATATCTCCAGAAATTAAATATGCGTTATCTTTACCAAATGTCTGAATCTAGACTCTAGTTTTCTCGACGTGGGATATGAGCGTTCGTAGGGGTTTTCAGTTGTGCATTGGTATCAACTAAGCTCAAACGCTTATCCCACAGGCATTTACCCCGCCCGTCATATCGTGTCCGGTTAAAGACTTATCATTTAGGCCGCAGTTCTTGCTGGGAGCAGGGGGAAAGGGGCTTTTGCGCTTTTTGCACAGATGCGGGAATTATAACTAATTAGGCGGACATGATATCAATCCCCTCCTCAATGCTTTGGGGAGGGGAAGTTTTGGCTTTAGACAAAACTGGGGTGGGATGACGTGGATAGTGATGGTAAGTGAGTGGACTTGGACTTAATATCAGGTGATTATAGGGTTTTCACCTTTGATACCAATCAATTAATAACCAAGTAAATTCCCCAAATCGCCATTGCCCGTAGGTAAGTGCTAGCGCGAAAAGTACCAGTTGCGGTGATAGCCTCAGGTGTGCGAAATTGCAGACCATTGTCATAAATTTGCTGCACCACAGCTTGCGTCAACCTCAACGCTTCATCTTTCATTCCCATTTGCACGAGAAAAGCTGCTAATCCAAAGTTTATCCCCGTCCAGACTTCTAGAGGATGAGTAGCTTTGGGATTTTCTGGTGAACCATCAGGACGAACACCGTTAGCAGCACCAAACTCACCGTTGCAGAATTTCAAAAAGCACGCATCATAAACAGTTTTTAGGGCAGAAAGGGCGCGATCGCTCGCTACAATATCAGGTAAGTCCAGCAGACGAGCATAAAACTGTCCGCACAATTGATCTGCCATTACCACATCGGAACCACTTTCACTATCAAGTTTATAATATTTTCCATTCCAAAGTTTTTCGTCGTAGATCGGGCGAGATTGTTTTAACCAAGCTTCATAGATGGATTTTTGCGCCGCTAACTCTGCTGTGTTACCTGTCTGGTAAGTTAATAAAATATCGCTGATTGCGATCGCAGCCTCCAATGCCGCCAACCACAACCCGCCACAATAAGCGCTGACTCCTTGTAACCGCCAATCATCAAAGGTTTGGTCAGGCGCACCAGAATTTTCGGGAATTCCATCGCCATCAAGGTCAAAAGTTTTCAGGTAGTCTAAGGTTTGAACGATCGCAGGCCAGCAATCTACCAAAAATTCTACATCGTCAGCACCCATGAGCAGAAAATCACGGTATACTTGCAAGACAAAATCACTACCCAAATCTTTCCACAAATTGCAGTCTTGATAGCTGGTGTAGTTGGTTTTCTGCCAAACGTGTTCATTCGGTGCGCCTAAATCGTGGGGTGTTGCACCTACGACTTTGCGAACTGCGATCGGGCTTTCTGCCTTAATTGTCATATAATAGCCAATGATTCGGGGTGTATCATCACCTTGAGGAATCGCGCGTGCAAATGCCCGAATCACTGACTTTTCTAATTCTGGAAACAGCATCAGCAAGGCAAAAGAGCCATACAATCGCACATCTAGACTTTCATACCAACGATAATCTAAGCACTCTAGCACCGCAAACTGACCGATAGGGTCAAGTTCTGATGCTGCACTCCAAAGAGTACCGCCACTGGTGAGGTCATAAAGCTCATTAAATAGAGCCATTTTAAACCAGTCGGGTAAATCTTCCCGGTCGAGAATCGGTTTTTGCCAACTTTGAATTTGCGATCGCCAGTTTTGGTATTCTTGTAGCGCAGTCGATGCGATCGCCCAAGCATTATTTCCACTTTGATCAAAAAAGTCTGTATATCTGCGGTAATAGCTAACTCCAGCCGCAAACTCTGTAATCGGTAAATCCCAAGTGAGGACAAAGGGAATGTCGAGAGTTTCACCTGGCTGGAGAGTAAAACGGAGTGCCATCGCAGCCCCTAACTGTGTATTATTTGCTGCGGGAGTGGCATCAAGATGATTGGGTAAAGAACCGTCTTCAGCAAAACTTTGCCACACTTCTTCACCCCTTCCTTGAGGATTCCATCGGCTGTGGTGAAATACTTCTATTTGGGGATGCTTCAGCGTCGCAATACACCAGGTTCCGTCCCCTTCTTGCAATGGTTGATCGCTACCAACCCGACCGAAAACACAGCCAAACTGTTGTGTATTTTCAACTATTTGGTTATAGTTACCTTCGCTTTCGCCCCAACGTGGTTGGTATTCGTAAACCGGACTACCATCATCGCGTACCCGCACTTCGGGGGATTTCAGAGCATTTGTAAACCAGCCCACCATATTTTGCCAAGTGAGCATAATGCTGAGAGTAATCGGTGCATCTGTGGGGTTATGAGCATTCCAGAGGAATATCGCCACAGGGTAGCTAGTTTCTTGATAATTGCCTGCCCAGATTGGGGAAAACTGCTCACAGGTTAACTGTGCTTGAAATACATTTTCATACACAAACCAACTACGCGGGTATAGCGCATGATAATTGCCCGTCCCTTTAGCGCCGGGAAGTGCCGGATACCACTGCCAAGCTTTGAGAGTGCCATCATCGGGGACTTGGGTAGATAAAGCATAGGCTTGGGAAGATGTACCGTTGGACTCAAACACACTGAATTGACAAGCGGGAACGTTTTTGAAAGTATGCTCACCGCCGTCAATGTGCCACAGGTTAAAGTCTCCCCGTGAAGAACGACCGATACAACCTGCGCCAAAGCCACCTAAAGGCATACCATGCCAAGGGCCATCATCGATATTACTTGCATAGCGAACGGTATAAGGTTTGTCCCAGCCTAAACCGATAGGACGGCTCCAAGTGCAAGAGGGAATTTTCGGGGAGAATTGATTTGTCATCACCTGATGTTACAGCGTGCGGTTACGTCCATGAAGACTAGCGCGATGTGTGATTTTTCTCAAGTTTTCTAGCTTTTCAAATTTTAACTTTGGGATTAGCAAGAATCTCAGTCCCCAATTCTCGCTAATTGTTTCTCTCACTTTTGCTGTCAAGACTAGAATTAGAATTGACGTGACATTCTTCTAGTAGCCAAAGTGCCAGACTCTCTGCCATTAAGCGATCGCTATCTTGCTTTAATCGATGAAATTGTCGAAACCACCCTCAAGGGCAAAATTAGCTCTGTAGAACAGGTGTATCAAATGCTGCTTAAAGGAATTACTTCCGGGACAGGGGAAGTCTTTGAGCTAGCTTTGAGCGATCGCCTGAATGCTCTCCAAAGCCAAGTAGATAGCGAAAAAGACGAACTCAAGAAAGCTAAAGCTACTCGCTCTTTGAGAGCCATTAAGACGATTCAAAGTCAATGGCAACGTTGGCAAGAGCAAAACAAAGCTACAGAAGCGATCGCCTCCGCAGTAATAGAAATTACCACAGCCCCGTCTGATGAGCGTCTAGCGGCATTTATCCGGGTTACTGACCCAAATCAGAAGTATCCGCTAAATTTACAACAGCTACAGCAATTGTCAAAAGCATTACTGCAATTTGCTCAGGCAGATTCTGATTTACAACAATTTTCCGAAGGAATTACCCGTGGTTTAGCTTCTTGGCAGCGATTACAAGACAACTTGCTCAGTTGGATATACGAGCAAAAAGAATCTTTGGGATTTGGCGGCGTACCGGGAGAACGTGGCCCTTGGGCAAGTTGGGCTAAACAACTCAATAGTGAATTACCCAAAACACTACTTCGTACCTTAGCTAGGGAAGAATCCGCAATAGAGTTTGCAGAGCGACAACAGGGTATTACCCTCAGAGATTGGGTGGAAATGGCATTGATTTTACAGTACTTGCAACGGGGACTAATTAACTGGTTTGACCAACAAGCTTACGATGTGAAAGCGGGGCCAAAGTTGTCCATTTCCACCTTTTTGACCTTTGCAGTGATTTGGAGTCAGTTAGCAAGTGGTTTTAGGAGCGTTGGGACAGTATACAGCGATGCCTGTTCTCAAATCATGCTCCAGATTTTACGAACCTTTGCCCAGCGTCCGTATTTTCCCTTTTATGGCGGGATTTTTGCCTCTTTTACTGGTACTTATTTACGAGATGCCTTAGATTATTTAGATGAACCGCTACGACGAGGCGAAGGAACCCAAGAAAAGGCGCGAATTTTGACTCTTTTAGGCTATTCTCAACGTGCTTTAGGACAATACCAACGCTCTATTGATTTTCATCAGCAGGCGTTAGAGATAGCCAGAAATGCAAGCGATCGCACCTGTGAAATTGCCAATCTCAACCACCTCAGCCGCACCTACGTACAACAGCAAAATTATGCTGAGGCAATTAACTATAGTCAACGAGCATTAATACTGAGTCGGCAAGCAGGCGATCGCACAGGAGAAGCCAACGCGCTGGTAAATTTAGGTTACAGCGAAGTCATGCAAGCTCAGGAATTGGAAAACCTAGAACCCGAAACTTATGAAGCCGCAATTAATTATTTGGAACAAGGTTTAAAGTTATCAGAAAAATTAGGCGATCTTCAAAGTAAAGCCTTATGTGTCAGCAGTTTAGGAATTGCCTATCTAGTAATTGGACAACATCAAACGGCAATTAAATATCTCGAAGATGGTTTTAAAACAGCGCAAGTTTCCGGTGATTTGTATCTCCAAGGACGGAACTTAGCTTATTTGGCAGAAGCTTATTATCATCTGCAAAATTCGGAAAAAACTGTTTACACAGGCTGCTTGGGAATGTATCTTTTAGAGCAAATTGCTTCTAGTGAATGGCATCAACCAGCAGGATTACTGACAATTTTACAAGGACAAATAGGGACAGAAGCTTTCCAAAACTTCTTACAGCAACATCGCCCGAAAATTATTGCAGTTATCGGTGTCGATGGATACGATCACATTCCACAATTGTTAGAAGAATACAAGCAAGATATGTAAGAAGTGAAAAACTGTGCGATCGCTCCACAGCTTAACAAATCGCAACGACCCCAGGCGTTAGGGTAACAACGTCTGTTAGATTTTGCCGCCAAAAACAAGATTTAAGCTGAACATTAATATTTACTCTTACTTTTGTGGTAGCACGATGAATTTGCCTTAGCTGCTTTCGTAAGATTTCATGAAGCTTGAGTCTTTTGAGCAGGAACAATATCTTCTGTCGCTAGTTTCAAGGTTGTAGAAATCATGACGAATGTCTTGCAAGTGTCCTAAAAAAGAAACACTAACCATTCCAGACAACGGCACCATTAAATTGGAGAGGATATTTGCGATCGCTAATCTGAAATAGCGAGGAATCCATCGGTCTTGCAAGTCATTATTTCCTAACATTTGCAATTAGTTAGCTGATGCGATTGGATATTTAGCTAATTCGTAATTTGTTATTTTCGGCGAAACACCACACCAAATTGTAAAATTGGTGATTTTGAATTAGTTGTAAATAAATTTCCTACTACTTTCATCACGAATTACGTTTGGGACGTAGGAACTTGATTACAAATTACGAATTATTTTAAACCCTGTCAAACCCGTTCTTCTATTTGCGTATAATCATAATACCCAAAGATTGCTTCTTGATGACGATAATGTTTAAACTCTATCAAGTTATAGAAGGGATCTTCTAAAAAAAAGGTGTCATGCTCTATAAAAGAATCAGCAAAACGGAGTTCAGGTTTTTGTCTAAAATAGAGCTTTTGTTGCTCTGCCCTTGAAAGTACTTCTTCCCAATCACTTTTTAAGCTAAAGACAATTCCGCAATGCCTGGGGTATATAGGTTGAGGTACAAGAGTTTCTTTTGTCAAGAAAGCAACAAATTGATGTCCGTGGAGATTAAGAATTAAAAGTTGACGGTTTTCTCGACCAGGAATACAACCCAAACCATCAACATAGTATGTTTTTGCCAGAGCAAGGTCTGTCACAGGAAAGGTAAGATGAAATAAAGTTTTGTTCATTGCTAAAGACTACTTTCAAAAATTCAAGGTAAGGTAATTAATCGCTTGTTTTAAACTCCTAATATTATATTGGAGTAGCCAACAATATTAGAGGTTGAAATGTACCACTGATATTAATCCCACAGGCTAATAATTCAGCTAGAAAATGAACTATTTTTTGATTATCTTATACAGAGTGCATATTAATTAGTATTTTTCCATCTTTTCTGGAACGCGAAGACTCGAAAGCATTTAAAATGTCTTTAAAAGGTAAAGATGAAGTTACAAGTTTTTCAACTCCACAAAGTTTTCCTTTGTGAATCATGGTAATCACGTTATTAAATATGCCATACCCAGAATGTCCGCGAGAACCTACTATTGTATGTGCCCCACTTACAAGACTATTCAAATCTATAAATGCTTCTGACTCTGCCCTACCTAAATAAATAATTTTTCCTCTTTTAGCAATATTTCTTTCCATCATTGGGATAGTATATTTAGCTGCTCCTGCGGCTTCAACTTGGATATCGGCTCCCCAACCTCCTGTAATTTCTTGAACCATTTCCGAAAAATCATTTGTGGAGCCTATATTGTAAGCGTAATCAGCTCCCATTGATTTAGCAAGATTGAGTCTTTCTTCAATAGAATCAACTGCTATTACTATTGCTGCACCAGCTGCTTTAAGTAACATCACAGCACCTAGTCCAATTGCTCCTACACCATAGACTATGGCAAATGCACCAGGTAAGAAACCATTTCCCGATATAAAAATACCGTTATAAGCACAACCGATAGGTTCTATTAAAGTACCTATTTTACAAACCTCTTCAAAGGAATATCTTTCTTGTAAGTGATTCAGTTTCCAACAATATTTGGCTTTGAGAGTTATATATTCGGCAAAGCCACCATCTACTGTTAATCCCAACAGTTCTACATTTTCACACTGATTCGGCATTCCTATGCGGCAAGGTGTACAGTGCCCACACCATAAAATGCTTTCTGTAGTTATAATATCACCCTGGCAAAATCCTTTAACTTCATTACCAACTTCGACGATTTCACCTGAAAGCTCATGTCCTAAAACAACGGGTAACTTGGTAGGGCCAGAAAATAGAATATACCCTTGTTTATCTGTCTCATAAACGTGAATATCTGACCCACAGACACCGCAATATTTAACCCTTACTAAAACTTCATCATGCCTAAGAACAGGAAAGCTTTTATCAACAATCTTAAATTGTGGATCTTTCCAAGCAAGGCTCCCGACAACACCTAAATTTTTGTTCAGGTTTTGCTTCTTGGGTGTCCATGTAGCTTCAGCCAGTAATGCTTTCATTAAATAATTTCCAATTACTTGTAATAAATGATTTTCACAAAGGGATCTCTCACCCCCTGCGATGTCTGCAAGCGGATTGTCTTGTTAAAACACTGGAGCAGAATACTATGACAGTAGTTTGCGAACGTACAGAAATATATGTGTTGATTGTGACAAGTGCTATGAGAAATTATTGAAGTATGATTTGAATATCATTTTTAGCCCCACCTTCAAGGGCGTTTCGTTTATAACTGCCTTACGAAGAGCTACAGAACCTTTTACAATGTTTATACTGCCTTTTACATCCAAAATAGTCACGTCATTGACAGTTCGTTTTTATATCGATATATTTATGTCCTTCTTTTGCTCAATGAAAAAATATTAAAAATTAATTCAACGAAAAGCAAGGACAGTTAAGACAATTAAGGAATTTAATAAAAATTTTATAATTTCCCTAACGGGATGTATGAGTGTTGTGAAAGTACGATCGCCTATGAGTGGGCAGAATAGCAAAAAAAATCGCAATCTTAAGATACTTAAAACCCACATTCCGGCTGAAGCAGATCGTATTTGTGATTGCGTTCCGACCACCATAGGCGATCGCACTGTGTAAAACTGAGTAATATTTCCTTTCCTGACTCAAAGAAGTCCTGCTGATTCATATAATCGTTTAAGCATTGCTGAAATCTTGGTGCCATAATCTAAATCTGCTGACCAGCGTCCTGATAGCTGATCGATTAATGGCGCAATCCCGCGTGTGACAAAACGAAACCTGGGATCTACTACTTCCTGTACCAAAGGTTCTAAACTAGCGTAAGCTTTCAAATGTTGAACGTGCGCCCTAACTCCAATTCTCGCACTTGGGAAAGACGCAGCCTCCGAACCGCCACCGATCGCACCTAAGCCTGCAAAGTTATTTTGCTCAGGTTTAATATCGCCACCAAATCGTAAAAATCCAGTTTCTATACACATTTGGCAGAAGGCAATATCATAGTTCACTCCCTCTATACCTGCTTCTTCGCGATAAAGTTTGGAGATATCAGGAAACTTGGCTAAAGCATTTTCATTATTGTTTCTCAGGAATAATTGTAACTGTACTTCGGAAGTATTACCGTTTGACATCACCCGCGAAAATTGACCAGGGCAAACTACTAAATTCGATCGCAAGCTGACAGTACGCGTTGCAGCAGCCCAACTGACTGCAACATTAAAATCTCGCAGTTCGATCGCTTTGACGTAAACTACTTTGTGATAGGTAATCCGATTGACATTAGCCACTTTTGAGAGGTCAATCCGCAGAACGTCTACTAAATCAATGGGAATGTAAGCATTACCATTAACTAAAACTCCTTGCTCTGAGTAATTTTGTCCATTAATATTAATATTAATTGGCGGATAATTTGCTTCCGTCGGAGTTCCAGGAGTAGGATCAATTACACGACTCCAAGTTACCAATCCATCGACAATTCCCAAAGCAAAATCGCGGCGACGAGTTTGCAGCAAAGCCCGATCCTCTGGATTGCTGAGAAACCCTACTTGCATCACCAAAGCTGGCAGTGTTGTCTGGCGACAAAATGCTAAACTACCCAATCCACTATCTGTATCTGGCTTGACTCCCCGATTCGGCAATTGAGGTACGCGGCGCAATAACCCCACTAGCAACTGTTCAGCATTGCTTCTGCGATCGCTATTATTAACAATGTAGAATACGCTAGCCCCGCGTACAGAAGGGCTGTTCGCCGCATTAGATTCAATTTCTAGGGCGACATCACCCCGGCGGCCACGAGAATTGATCCAGGTGATAGTTTGGGCAGCACTCAAGTCATCAGGAACCGCCAAAATTTCCAAATTCCGCGCCCTCAGTTCCGTGACAATCAAATCCCGCAGCAGAATCATTTCTTTTGCTTCACTTGTACCACCTGCGATCGCACCTGGATCTATTCCTCCCGCTTCTTTCCCTCCGTGAGCTGCTGAAATAAAAATACGCCCCATTTTAAGTATTTCCTCTGATAAAATTAAATGTAAGCAATTGTATAGATCATTCTTGGTCTAGCAACAAGAATATAATAGCCATCAGAAGTCTAAAGTCATTTATCCTTTGTTATTTCTCCAAAGTTAATGGCGAGGGACTGGGGACACAACGACTGCGCTCAGTGCATCGCTGGGGACTAGATACTAGGTAATAAGTAATGGGTATTTCAATCCCCATTACCCCTTATCCCCAGAGGGGGCCCCACCTTCCCCAATCCCCATTACCCCTTATCCCCAGAGGGGGCCCCACCTTCTCCAATCCCCAATCTCCAATTCCCAATCCCTAATTCCATGCAAATCCCCCGCTTGCACCCAGATACAATTGAGGAAGTTAAACTACGGGCTGACATTGTAGATGTCGTTTCAGAATACGTAGTTTTACGCAAACGTGGAAAGGATTTTGTCGGTTTGTGTCCCTTCCACGATGAAAAATCTCCCAGTTTCACCGTAAGTCAGACCAAGCAAATGTACTATTGCTTCGGCTGTCAAGCTGGAGGAAATGCCATTAAGTTTGTCATGGAGTTGGGAAAGCGTTCTTATACTGAAGTTGTGCTGGATTTAGCGCGGCGTTACCAAGTACCTGTACAAACTCTCGAACCCGAACAACGCCAAGAATTACAGCGTCAGCTATCTTTGCGCGAGCAGTTATATGAAGTTCTGGCTTCCTCAGCACAGTTTTATCAACACGCCCTCAGACAATCCCAAGGGCAAAAAGCACTTCAATATTTGCAATCTAACCGCCAACTCAAAGAAGAAACTATACAGCAATTTGGTTTAGGTTATGCCCCCGCAGGCTGGGAAACGCTCTATCGTTATTTAGTAAAAGATAAACATTACCCAGCGCAAATACTGGAAAAAGCGGGGTTGATTAAGCCACGCAAGGAAGGAGGCAGTTATTATGATGTATTCCGCGATCGCTTGATGATTCCCATCCGTGATGTGCAAGGGCGTGTTATTGCCTTTGGTGGTAGAACCCTGACTGATGAACAACCTAAATATCTGAATTCACCCGAAACCGAACTTTTTAGTAAAGGTAAAACATTATTTGCCCTCGATCAAGCTAAAGGTGGGATTTCTCAACTAGATCAAGCGGTGGTGGTAGAGGGATATTTTGATGCGATCGCTCTCCATGCTGCTGGTATTAATAACGCCATCGCTTCACTTGGTACAGCCTTAAGCTTAGAACAAGTCCGGTTAATATTACGTTACACCGAATCAAAACAATTAGTACTCAACTTTGATGCTGATAAAGCCGGAACCAATGCTGCTGAACGTGCGATCGGTGAAATTGCCGAACTGGCATACAAGGGCGAAGTTCAGCTAAAAATTCTCAATTTACCCGATGGTAAAGATGCTGATGAATATTTGCATAGCCACACTCCAGAAGATTATCGAGAACTGCTAAAAAATGCGCCACTTTGGCTAGACTGGCAGATTCAGCAAATTATTCAAGACCGAGACTTAAAACAGGCTACTGATTTTCAGCAAGTAACTCAGCAAATAGTCAAATTACTTAAAAATATAGCTAACAGCGATACACGAAATTATTATGTTTCTTATTGTGCAGAAATACTCAGCTTAGGAGATACCAGACTTATACCCCTAAGAGTCGAAAATCTGTTAACTCAAATTGCTCCGGCTGCGGCTACATACTCTAAGCCTGTGTCAGCCCGAAAAGCATGGGGAGCTAGCAAATCTCTAGTTCCAAGTCCCAACTCCCCAATCCCTACAGAACGCAGCCTTTTAGAACACGCAGAGGCGTTATTATTGCGAATTTACTTGCATTGTCCCGAACAGCGTCAATTGATTGTTGACGAACTAGAGGAGCGAGATTTGCAATTTAGCCTTTCCCACCACCGATTTTTATGGCAACAGATTTTAGAAATTTCATCGGGTGATGGAGAGACGAAAAATTTTGCGTCTCTACCAAATTTAATTTCCCGCTTGCAAGACCGATTCTTAGAATTTGACAGCGAGATCGGATTAATTTCCCATTTGTTTCATGTGGATGAAAAAAATCAGAAAGAAATACTTCGGACTCCGCAAGTAGTTCAAGCTGCGATCGCTTGCATGGATTTGGTGATGCTTGAAAAACGCTATCGCCACTTTTTGGAACTATGGCAACAAACCGATCCAGAAGCTGAACCAGAGCGTTATCAATCTTATTATCAGGCGTTCTACGCTGAAAAAATCAAGTTGCAACAAATAGACCGACAACGGTTATTTTCCATCACAGAGTTGTTATAGCCCAATACAGTTCAGTTAAGCATTTCTTTCTTCTCTTTGCATCCTTTGCATCCTACCCTGCGGCAAGCCGCTTCGCTAATGCGTCTGCGTTAAAAAATTGACTTTGACAAAGAATTTTAGCCTTAACCCAAGCGTATTGAGCTAAAGAAGATTAGCGATCACGTTTAGCAGAACGGCGCGATGCGGACGAACGAGCACCAGGCTTATCGGCATTCGTAGCAGGTGGCGCTGCCTTACGTTTAGCCGATCTCTGCGGTAAAGGTTTAGGAGTACGAGCCGGACGCTGATCACCTTCGGGTTTGGCTCTGTGTTGTCGTCCATTTGGGATTGGTTCGGCATTGATATCCGGGTTGGGGACAAAACCAGCCACTACTTCCCTTGGCAAGCGCTGTTCAATCAGTTTTTCAATATCTTTCAATAGAGGGTATTCATCAACGGACACCAGCGATACAGCTTCACCGGAAGCGCCAGCGCGACCGGTGCGCCCAATGCGATGAACATAATCTTCCGGTACATTGGGCAAATCGAAGTTGACTACATGAGGGAGTTCGCTGATATCAAGACCTCTAGCAGCAATATCTGTCGCCACTAATACCTGTAAGCTGCCATTTTTGAATTTTGCCAAAGCATTAGTCCGCACAGGCTGGCTCTTATTACCGTGGATTGCCAGTGCTTGAATGCGGTCTTCGCCCAACTGCTTAACCAAACGGTCAGCGCCATACTTAGTGCGAGTAAACACTAGCACTTGATACCAATTATCTCGCCGGATCAGGTGAGCAAGTAATTGGCGTTTCTTGTCACGGTCTACTTGGTAAATTTTCTGGGCGATCGTCTCGGCGGTAACGTTGCGGCGTGCTACCTCAATCATCGTCGGGTTATTAAGCAATCCGGCAGCGAGTGCCTTAATTTTGTCTGAAAAAGTTGCGAAGAATAGCAAATTCTGTCGCTGTTTGGGCAAAAGTGAGAGGATGCGGCGAATATCATTAATAAAGCCCATGTCGAGCATTCGGTCTGCTTCATCCAGCACCAAAACCTCAATATGCGATAGGTTCAGCGTACCCTGCTGTACATGGTCTAGCAGTCGCCCTGGAGTAGAGACCAGAATATCCACTCGATTCCTCAAACGCTGTTTTTGCAGATGAATACCGACTCCGCCAAACATCACCATTGAGTTTAGCTTCAAGTACTTGCCATACTCGCGCACGCTTTCTTCCACCTGTGCAGCTAGTTCACGAGTTGGGGTGAGAATCAGTGCCCGGATTGGTGGATACCCATTAGACGTACCTTTGCTCTTTTCAGATGATAATCGATGCAAGAGCGGCAGGGTAAAACTAGCGGTCTTTCCAGTGCCAGTTTGTGCCCCAGCTAGCAAATCGCTACCCGACAAGACGGCAGGAATCGCCTGCATCTGAATTGGCGTAGGTTCGGTATATCCTCGCTCGGTAACGGCACGGATAATTTCATTGGACAAGCCGAGATTAGAAAAAGACATAAAACTCCCAAAATAACATCGGCCTGTCGCCAATCACGGCGTCAGTCTTAGGCGGACGGATAAAAATCATTAAAAGGCTGGATAGGCAGTAGCGCAAAGACTGAGAGCGAATGCCGCAATATTTAATTGTAACAGATTGTCGTCCATTGTGTTGTTAAAGTTGCTCTGATTCAGTGTTGTGTTAAATTGGCATTACCTGCTTGTAAAGCAAAGTATTGAACAAATAGGAGAAATTCATTATCGCAATCCAAAAGCAACTGATTAATTCACAAATCAAGTCACCTAGCGTCTTCTTGATTGACCATGAGAATAACAATCGTGGTCTGATCGATACCAATGAAGCGCTACAACTAGCCGAAAGTTTAGAGCTTGACCTAGTTGTAGTTTCCCAAGGTAAAGACGCTCCGATCGCGAAGATTCTCAATTATGGGAAGCTTCAGTATCAAAAGAAAAAACGTCAGAGCCAAAGTGCCAGACCCACAGTAAAGGAAGTTCGGTTCGGTCTAAACGTGGGTGTGGCTGATTATAACTTGCGTATTCAAAGAGCAGTTCAGTGGTTGAGTAAAGGCGATTCAGTCAAGTTTGCCATCCGTTTACGAGGCCGAGAACATCAATATCGCGATCAAGCAGGAGAACTGCTAGACCGAATTGCAAACGATCTCAGTCAAGTAGGTAAAATCCAGTCGCTAGATAAACGCGCACTAATTATTCAAGTTATTCCTGCCTAGCTAATCTGGCGATCGCTGGAGGATATATTTGTGGCAGCTTGTAAAGAACGAAAAACCCGGAGGCAACACTGTAGCTTCTATGGAAAAAACATTGACATTCTCCCCATTGAAGACAGCAAGGGGATTTTTTCGCTGTGCATCGAATCACGTTTGCACACAGCTATGGTGGAAATGAGGATGGAACCTTAAACCAGTGGAGGTGCCATAACCCCAAGTACTGGGACATCGAAACATCCCAGATCCTGTCTACGAATATTGATAAAGCCAACCCCATTTCTATAGGACTCGAAGCCGCACTGAACTTATAAGTGCGGCTTTTGGTTTTATTTTTTTGTCGTATACTCCAAGATGGATTAATAAGCTTTTAAGTTGAAAGCAAGAGAGTTTTACCCATAACAGAGCTACTAGGGATTGAAAATTATCTTCATTTTATCGCCAGTGAGAAAACCGTTCCACAATATCCTTTACTGTCTTATAACTTAGATGAAACTGCTGGGCGATCTGGCGACTAGAATACCCCTCTCTGCTCATCGTTAAGACTTGAAAGGCATACTTGTTTAATTGTTTTAAATCATCCATCTAATTTTTTGACCTTTTGTATAGGGTTGGGTAAAAATTCGTATTATTTTAGATGAAACAATTATTGTAAAACAAGCTTAGGGTGTTAGGGACTTTTGCAAGAGCTTTTGTAAATAAACTAGAGAACCGACCGTGATTAGAGATTTTCTAAAAAAAGTTACTCTTTTTGCCAAATTTATTTTTCTACCTAGTGAACAAGTGAAGGCAGATAAAGTATGGTTTAATGTTAAGTTCTCTAGCAATAAGGGATACAAAGCAAAAGTATCAGGGTTACAATAGTTGTTGAAATAATTTTAATGCCTATCTCCACACAGATGAGTACTTTATCTATGGTTAGGCGTGCTTTTAATAAAATTGAGTCAGGAATAGACATCCTTTCCTTATTTATAAGGGTTATAGGAAGCAGCAAACTCTCAACCCTGTTGCTTGATTGTAGTTTTATCAAGGCCAGGCGTTAAGAACTCGTGGCGGCTCTTGTATCAACGTTGTAGTTGGGGTATATAGGAATCCGGTTTGATTACTGAAATCACTTGGCTTAATAGGCAATAGGCACTCTTGCAATAGGCAAGAGGATTTCAGAAGATTAAGGTATACCGAGTTTTTTTCAAAAATCAAATATGAATCCTATAGAGAGCGAAATTTCATAACTTTGTACGAAATCGTACTGACTGGGAGCGGCTGAGTTCTTTAAACTTTAAACAATACTTAAATATAGACAATCCCGAACGTCTAAGAAATTTGGGAGCAAATTCATAGATGGCAATATCCCTTAACTTCTCGTTACTGGATTTTAGCCAAGAACTAACAATTTGTAGGATAAAACCCATTAATAATTTCTTAACAGTCTCTTTCTTCCTATTCAGGGATTGAAACTTAGATGTCACCTGAATTAATAATGAACTTAAATATGTTTACCCAGCAGTTACAATCAGTGCAAGGGCGTTTAGCTAACTTACGCCAGGATACAAACACCCCAGTACAGGCAAAAGCCGATATGCTGGTGGCAACTCTGAAGGAACTTGATACTGCTTCAAAAACACTAGAGATAGTTACAGAGAAGTTGTTCGAGCAAACTCAAAAATTGGGAAATGTACAAGCACGGCTTAGAGAGGAATACAAGCGCTACCAAGACCTATTAGAGTTTATCCCAAATGCTTACTTGGTGAGTGACACACAAGGAAAAATTCAGTCAGCTAATTGTGCCACTGCCACACTGTTCAATGTTCAACAGCGATTTTTGGTGAACAAACCGTTAGCCTGTTTCATTCCAGTTGAAGAACGTCACGCGTTTCGTTACCAACTAAATCAGATGTACAAGTGTGAGTGTGACTATATGCAAGAGTACATATTACGCATACAGCCTCGTGACTGTGAGCCTTTTGAGGCTGCTATGACTGTAGCTCCGATCCGCGACGTTAAAGGCAAGTTAACAGGCTTGCGCTGGATGGTGCGCGACGTTACTCACGTCTGGCAACAGTCTCAATTAGTGCTATTAAAGTGAGAAGGGCTTATAAGAGACAGGGGGCAGGAAGACAAGAGGAAAGACTTGTTGGAAGTTCTCAGACGTTATCTCTCTAGCTTAAAGTTGAGAAGGCGATCGTATTCCTCTTTGATTACCCCATAACACTCACAGGCAGCCTCTTTTAGCCCCTGCTGCTCGACGATTTTGATTTTCTTTCGGCTGCATTTGATAAGACCTTTCTTTTCTAAGATGTGGGCGGTTTCGGTGATACCAGAACGGCGCACGCCCAGCATATGGGAGAGGAACTCATGGGATAGTAACAGTTCATCAGAGTAGAGACGGTCACTGGACTCAAGCAACCAACGGGCCATGCGTTTTTCTATAGTATGAGTGCGGTTGCAAGCAACATTTTGCGAGATTTGCGCGATATAAGCCTGTGTGTATTTCAGCATCACGTCCCGCAGCGACTTATTGATGTCGAACTCATGCAGCAGCAAATGTGCCTTCATTTTCACCGCGTTGCCAGGAACCTGAATGATGTACTGGGTCTGCGTCGTCTCGTGGCCGCCCATGAAGGCGTTGATTCCTACCATCTCGCGGCTTCCAACTACTCCGGCTTCAACCGTGCCGCCGTCCATCATCGTGATGGTGACTGAGATCAGGCAGGTGAGAGGGAAGTAGACTTCTTCAATGGTTTCGCCGGGTCGGTTGAGTATATTGCCGGATGAAAGCTCGACCTCCTCCATTTTGTTTTCTATCCGCTTGTACACCTCACGGGGCAGGGCGGCGAGCAGGAGGTTTTCAGTAGCCATGTTTTTTTAGAACTTTTTTATTAACTATTTTTTATATTTTTAAGCTATGCCATCCGAAGACCTATAAGCATAACTACGCAACCTTAGCCAATTTTGAAGAAATGTTAGCCAGCAGTTTTTTAATAATTATTAACTGATACCTTTTCAAGGTTTTTACGCCAAGTAAGGTTTTACAATCCGTATTAATTAAAGGTATTTTTATACTATACTACGCCCGGATTTCTCACTTGTGAGAAATCCGGGCCAAACATTCCAGCATTGAGTTATATCATGTCTGCTTGATTACTTATTAAACCCGGAGAACCCCACCGCGCAGGCGTAAAGGGGTTGGGGGTGAGGTTCTTTTATGATTATGGATAATTTGGCAAACACGATCTTAATCAAGGTGATATTTGACCTTCTGACCGAACAAGCGCGGGAAATAGCTAATCTAATCGGCGCATTTATTGATTAGGTGTGTCAAAGCATCAATCAGGCGATCGCTTTCCATTGGTACAATGTCGTGTCCATGCATTACATTTTGAGTAATATGAAAATGCACCAATGTTCCTATGATAATTCTCGCTGTTGCCTCTGGGTCAGGTATTTTTAGTTCAGGAGCCGCTAAGTAGTGAGTGAGAGTTTCCATTACTGGCTTAATCATCGTCTGCACACAAATTTGAGCTAACTCAGGAAAACGCCCAGATTCCCCGATTAGTACTCGCATAAATGCACTATGTTCTTTGTCGTTAAGCATCTGATTTAATGCTTTGGTTATTACCTGGTGCAGTATGGCGGCTGGTTTGCCCTCAATAGGTTCTGTGCCAAAAATGGAGCTGTTCTTTTTGCTTGTCAGTTGCTCTAACAGTACTTTAAAAAGCCCTTCTTTATCTTGAAAGTGGCTGTAGACTGTCGCTTTAGAAACACCTGCTGCTACTGCTACCCGATCCATACTTGTACCAGCGTAGCCATTTTGGAGGAATTCTTGCATTGCCCCTTGCAGAATTTGCTCTACTTTATCAACGGAATTATCTCGATCAACTTCGTCAGTTTTGATGCGTACCATTTATTAATCATCCTTTCTTGTAAACAATATTAATAGATGCTGCAAAATGCCCCAACACAAAATGGCGAAAATAAATATACCCTTCCTTGAAGGGGGTAGCACTTCGACTCCCTTCGGCTCCGCTCAGGGCAAACCGCTCAGTGACCGGGGGGCAGTGTTTCGGCTACGCGGCAGTTGAGCGTAGTCGAAACTCAACAACCAGGCAGATGGCAGGAGGCAAAAATAGCATCTCGCTGCCTAATGCCTTTGCAAGTTGATTGACAAGTTTAGTTGTATCATATTGACTAAACTAGTCCGTTTAGTTTAGCATGAATTGAACTGGACAGTTTAGTACAAGTTGCTACTGGTGGTAAGGGAAAATAGTATGGAGCAAAACAGGAATTCAGAGGGCTTAAGGTCTTCTCATAATCTTGTGCGATCGCCTATTCTACTTGCAATAATTGCATCTCTAGCAATAGGTGGAATCAGTGTTTATGCGGTGATGAAGTTCCAGGCTACAGCTAATGAGAAACAAAAAACACCAGTAGCAGTTCAGCCCGTGGTAAAAACGGTAACAGCATTAGGGCGGTTAGAACCAAAAGGAGAGGTAATAAAACTGTCAGCGCCTTCTTCAAATGGTGAAGGAAATCGAGTAGAGCAGCTATTGGTGAAAGAAGGCGATCCCGTCAAAGCTGGGCAGGTAGTTGCGATTATGGACAACCGCGATCGCTTGCAAGCTAGTTTGATTGAAGCACAAAAACAAGTTCAAGTTGCCAAAACCCGCCTTAACCAGGTAAAAGCTGGAGCCAAACAGGGAGAAATTGGAGCGCGCCAAGCTACGGTAAATCGCGTGCAAGTAGAACTACAAGGAAATATTAAAACTCAGCAAGCCACAATTAATCGTCTAGAAGCAGAACTCCTTGGGCAACAACGCAGCTTGCAAGCAACAGTGGCTCGCGTCGCAGCCGAGAAACGTAATGCTCAAGCTGACGTGCAGCGCTACGAAACTTTATACAAAGCAGGAGCAATTTCTAGCCAGGAAGTTGATAGCAGACGCTTAAATGCCGAAACTTCCACTCAAGCGTTAATTGAAAGCCAAGCCACTCAGACAAGAACTGTCGCAACCCTACAACAGCAACTTAACGAAGCCAAAGCCAACCAGGATCAAACCCTCGCCAGCTTGCAACAGCAGATTAAGGAAGCAAAAGCTAACCTGAATCAAACTGCTGAAGTCCGTCCCACAGATATAGCAAATGCACAAGCAGAAATAGACAGCGCTCAAGCCACGGCGGATAAAATTAGAGCAGAACTAGCACAGGCATACGTTGTGGCTCCTAAAGCCGGTCGAATATTGGAGATTAATACACGAGCCGGAGAAACTGTAGGCAATGAAGGCATTGTGGCTCTAGGTCAAACCGACCAGATGTATGCAGTAGTAGAAGTCTACCAAAGTGATATCAAGAGAGTGCGTCCGGGACAGGATGTGCGGGTAAGCAGTGATTCCCTCCGCCACGAACTAGAGGGAAGAGTCGATTGGATTGGTATGCAGGTAAAGCGGCAAAATCTGATCAACGCCGATCCCTCAAGCAATATTGATGCCAGAGTCGTGGAAGTCCACGTACAACTGAATAAACTATCTAGCCAAAATGCTTCTAGCTTCACTAATTTGCAAGTCAAGGCGGTAATTGTACTGTGATTGGATTTATCCAGCAACTGCGGCGGCGAACACCTTTAGGATGGCTGCAACTGAGTCATGAAAAAGGTCGTCTTTTGGTGGCATTGTCAGGTATTGCCTTTGCCGATGTTCTGATGTTCATGCAGCTAGGGTTTCAGAATGCCCTGTTTGAAAGTAACACAATGCTGCATCGGAGTATGCAGGCTGATATGTTTGTCATCAGCCCCCAAGCACGTAACTTAGCATATATGTCTAGCTTTACGCGGCGGCGATTGTATCAAGCAATGGATGTACCAGGTGTAAAGTCGGCAGAAGGAATGTATGTCAACATTGTTGATTGGAAAAATCCCCAAACACATCAAAAGACGACAATATTAGTTATGGGGTTCAATCCCGATCGCCAAATGTTGAACTTAGCAGATGTAAATCGCCAGATAGATGCTATTAAGCTACCAGATACCGTTCTGTTCGATCGCGCCTCTAGAGGAGATTACAATGATGCGATCGCGAAAATTGAACAAGGTAAAACTGTCACAACCGAAATAGAACGGCGGACAATTACCATTAACGGCTTATTTTCAGTCGGGGCTTCCTTCATAGCCGATGGTACTTTGATTACCAGCGACCAGAACTTTCTGCGACTATTTCCCAGACAAGAAGCCAGCAGTGTCAGTCTAGGTTTAATACAACTGCAACCAGGCTATGACCCAAAACAGATCAAAGCAGCTTTAGAATCTCATTTAGATAATGATGTTAAAGTTTTAACCAAAGCAGAATTTCTCGAATTTGAAATAAATTACTGGAAAACAAATACAGCGATCGGGTTTATCTTCAGCCTGGGTGTAGCAATGGGGTTTCTGGTGGGCGTGATTATCGTCTATCAAGTTCTTTCTACAGATGTGAATTCCCATATCAAAGAATACGCCACTTTCAAAGCAATGGGATATAACAATCTCTACTTATTAGGTGTGGTGTTTGAAGAGGCGATAATTTTGGCGATTTTGGGCTTTATTCCTGGAGCGATCGCACCTTTAGGACTTTATCATTTAACTCGTAATGCCACCAATTTGCCAGTTTACATGACCGTAGCACGGGCCTTGACGGTATTAACACTGACGATGATTATGTGTATAATTTCTGGTGCGATCGCTACTCGGAAATTACAGTCTGCTGACCCCGCAGATATGTTTTAAATTTGTCATTTGTCATTTGTCCTTTGTCCTTTGCAAATGACAAATGACAATCATCACGAGTAATCAAGCTATTTATGAGTAGTCAACCTGTAATCTCTGTTAAAAATCTCGACCATTTTTTTGGTCATGGTCAACTCCGCAAGCAAGTTCTTTTTGATATCAACCTGGATATTAACGCTGGCGAAATTATTATTATGACTGGGCCTTCTGGGTCTGGTAAAACTACACTTCTCACTTTAGTCGGCGGCTTGCGTTCTGCCCAATCTGGCAGTTTGCAGATATTAGAACAAGAACTGTGTGGCGCTAACAAAGCACAACTTACCCAAGCACGACGCAATAACGGTTATATTTTCCAAGCACATAACTTGCACGCTAGTCTGACAGCACTCCAAAACGTCAGAATGGGCTTGGAAGTGCATAATAATATTTCACCGGCAGAAATGAAAACCCGGTCAGCCCAAATGTTAGAGGAGGTAGGATTAGGAGAACGCTTGAATTATTATCCTGATGATTTATCTGGGGGACAAAAACAAAGAGTTGCGATCGCTCGTGCATTGGTTGGTCGTCCTAAAATAGTCTTAGCAGACGAACCCACCGCCGCCCTTGACAGTAAATCGGGACGAGATGTGGTCAACTTGATGCAAACACTAGCTAAGGAACAAGATTGTACTATTCTCTTGGTTACTCATGACAACCGCATTCTAGATATTGCCGATCGCATCGTTTATATGGAAGATGGCAAGTTAGTAAATGACAGTGCTGTTGTTGCAGCATCTTAAGCAGATTCTTTTTGAGCAATTCTTACAAATCAAATTTGTGAAGTAAAGAGATTTTGTAACTGCGAATCAGACTTTTTAGACATTAGGTTTTTGCTGCTCTTTCTAAGGATTGTATTCAAATTCGCCTTGCGATCGCACCCCTATCCAGTCTCCTCCGGGGGTTTCTCCGACTTCGTAGGTATAGTCAACATCCCAAAAACTGATACTGTAACAAGTGCGATGAGCTAAACACTGGTTCATAAACTGGTTGAGTTTATGGCTATTGTAGCCATCATCAGCATATTCAACTGTTCGCTTCTCCAAAAAAACCATAGTTGCTGCTTGTAATGCGAGTTGGATTGCTGTTGTTTTAGTTTTGGCTAATGCACCCACAATTTGATGTTGGTAAGTGTAGTTGTATCCGCCGTGGTAGTAGCCGTAGTTGGTAATTGGCGTGAGATTATTAAGCAGAATTTGAACTTCAGTTATCAGAGTTTGAGTTGGTTGGTTTGGCAATTCTTCAGAAACAATTTGTGTTTTGGGGTGATTGCGAGCGCGATCATCATAGCTTACTTGATCGGGGACAGTGGGGGCAAGGCAAAAATAGTGGCGATCGCTAGTTTCCCCAACCACAATCGACACAGAAAAATATGGATGATCCCATTCAAAGCTTCGATGTCTTACTTTGGGAATAGACAAGTTATAAACTTGAATGTTTTGCAGATTATTAGTTAAAAGCTGCTGAAGTTGTTGATAGTAGCTTTTACGTTCAGAAGCGATGCTTTCATTCCAAGTTTTATCCTTACGTTCAGAACGCAGAGGAGCGTATTCATAATCAGAAGTTTCCTGATTAGTAGGAGTTCCCCATTCTTCAATATTTTGCCAATGTTTAAAAGCAAGTTCTATGTCGGTTAGATGAACAAAACCTTCGGAAATCATTAAATTCCAGAGGTTAAATTCACCTTGGTTTGGAGTTTCCCAAACAAACGAATTTGAGCAGAGTATTTCTAGTGTACCAAGAAGTTGTTCTGTTTCGATTTTCATTTCTTATATTAATAAATCTAGGTATTGTAAACAAATTCACTTTTCAGATATAGTCCAACCCAATCTCCAGGCTGACTTTGACGTATTATGTATATATGTTCCTGAGTGAAAAAACTAAATCTATACATAATTACTTCAGAAAATGTCTGCTTAAAAAAGTTATTAATTTGCTCATACTTTGCAAACATTTGTTCAAGTTTATAACCTTCATAGTAGTCTCCTAAGTCGTTTTTATCAGGAAAAAAGCTATGAAATTGTTTTAGTTCTAAAAGTCCAGCCTTTTGGAAAGCCTGTTCATCTGCTAGTTCTTTAGATACAGCAACACCATAAACAATTTGATGCTCGTAGTTATAGTAATAACCACCACCCAAATCACCTTCTAGATAAATTATGCCTAGCTCTGAGGTAATTGCTTCAATTTGTGAAATTAAGTTTAGTGTGTTTTGTCCGTATAATTGGCTAGAGTTTGATTGAGATAAAGGAGAACGATAAATTAGTTCTTGCGGAATTTCTGTTTCTTTATAAACAGTTGGACAAATACAGATCCAAGTTCCATCTACTGTTCTACCAATTACTAAACCGGGTAAAATAACACCTCTGCTACAAGAATAAGCCATCCAGCTAAAAGATCCTAAATCTTGTAAAAAAGATTCTAAATCTTGTAAATTTGTGTGTATTATTTGCAATAAGTATTCAAATTGATTTTTCCTTATATTTTCCTCTTCAATACCTAAATAAAAGTTATAAAACGATTTAGCATATTCCATTTTTTGCCAACTTTTGATTCGCTTATCTACATCTGTAAGCTGTAGCCAACCATTAGCCAGACAGAGATTAATAACATTAAATTCTCCTTGCTCAGATACGTCCCAAACAAATGGAACAATAGTACCACCATCTTCATGACCTGGTAAATCAACAGTTAAGTAAGGCTCAACTATAATCACTGTATGCCATCTGCAACATCCTCAATTATTTACAAGTTATACCAATTCTCTAAAAGCTAGTACGGCTCTTAATTACGAATTACGAACTACGAATTACGAATTAGTACTAACTCTAGCGGCTGCGCGGACAATTCGGTTGCTATCTTCAGCAAGTTGCTGGCGTAAAACGCTTGGAGTTCCAGAATTATCAGCAACGGCGTAGCGTTCCAGCCAGTATGCAGACTGCGCTCCTTGTGTCAATACTTCACGGGGAGTTAGGGGATTAAGCAGTGTCACGAACCGCACAAAGGCATTTTCGGAACTTGCGTATTCTGCAAGTATGCTCACTAAATCATCTGTGCTGGGGTTGTAGAGGCGGCTGAGTCCGCGCAATGTGGGACTGGTTTGGCGGGTGGTGGGTTGCACAATCAAATCGCGGAGGCTTTCGCGGATGGGTGCAGGGGTGTTGGGATTTTGAGCAACTGCGCGGCGGACTTCGACTTTTTCATCGTTTGCCAGTTGTGTCAGTATTGTTTCAGGTAGGTTAGAATTGCTAGCCGCAGCAGTGCGTACACTGGAGTTTTCATCACCTGCGAGAACTTGTAAAACAGTAATTGGTGTATTGGGGTTAGTTGCTACTTTGATTCGCACCTCTACTTGTTCATCCTGCGCCAGTAATTCCAAAACGCTTACAGGTGAATTGATTGCAGCCGCAACAGCTTCACGCACGGATATTTCCGTATCTTCTGCTAAACGCAACCACAACGCCTCTGTCAAATTCGGATGGCGAACTAAACAAACACGCACTTCTACAGAAGGATCTTGGATCAGAATGCCCAGCAATTGCGGTGTTAAGCTGGGGTTGTACGCAAGCGATCGCACTATACTATCATCAGTTGTAGGTGGAAGAATCGAGTGGCGATCGGGTGTTGCACCGATAAATTCTCTTCTTGCTAAAATCTCCAATGCTTCTATAGGTGTGCGAGGATTACCAGCTATTGATTGCAGCACATCATTATGATTCCCCGGAAATGCACTTTTGAGCATATCCACTGTTTGATTTGGGGTATTTCCTGAATTTTGGGTACTCAGAACAATTTCAGCAAGTGCGCGAGGCGGTGTGTTGGGATTGCGAACAACTTCCAAACGAGTTGTAAAATCTGGGTGATTAGCTAGCACTTCTAAAGTTTCAGGAAATGTATTAGCATTACTGGCAACAGCACGAACTGTAGCTACATAAGAGTCTCTAGCTAACTGTCTTAAAACGGTGGCTGGTGTATTAGGGTGAGATGCGACTCGATAACGCACTGAACTATCGGTGTGACTTGCTAACTGTGACAAAGTTTCAGCAGGCATTTGTGAACCTTTGACAGGATGTTTAATAAAATCAGCAAGATTTTTGCTACTCATGTTTTTAACCGCCTGAGCAAGTACAATTCCTGGTGTATTGGGATTGCGTTGATTTACTAGATTTTCTTCTAAGCCTAAACGAGTGAGAATTGTGACAGGAGTATTAGGGTTAGCAGTCAGTTTCGCTTTTACTTCACGGCTAGTATCGTTGGCTAACCGCATCAAAATTTCAACAGATGAATCGGGATGTTCTGCAACTTTGGCTCGGACTTGCTCAAATTCATCTTGCGCCAATATTTCTAATAGTTGAACAGGTGTAGGTGTTTTATTATGAGATGATTTATGTAGAAGCCATAAACGCACGTTCAAGCTTTTATCTCGCGCCAGTTCTAGCAAACTTTGGAGTGCTAAATTGGCATTTTGTAAAACAACTTGACGGACAGTGTCATCTGGATCTTTTGCTAGTTGTTCCAAGACTTGAATCGGAGTTTTATTGCTACGTGCTGCGGTCAATTTAGCTTTTTGATCTCCTTTTTGCACAACCTGCGCTAAAGCATAAGGACTATCAGAACGACGTGCCATTAATTGGTGAGCATCGGTATTTTCTTGAGCTTCTTCTTTACCTAGTATCAATCGATAACGTTCTAGGATAGGTAAGTTAGGATTAGCAATAACTATGTCAAACATTGTGACATTACTATAAACTGTCTTCTCAACTTCTTCATGCAAAAAGCGAATTAATAAATCAGTAGGAGTATTTGGATTTTCTGCTAAATTTCTCCACAAAGACTCTTTGCGTTCATCTGCAATGCGTCTGAGAATATATTCAGGAGCAGCAGGATTTTTGGCGATCGCTTCTTTTTCACCTCGTTCAAGTAATTGTTCTAATACCGACAGAGGTGTGCGAGGATCTCTGGCAATTCTTTTGCCTACATGCTCGATAAGCTGTTGTAAATATTCCATCCGTTCGGCTTCTGGAATCTCTGCATTGTAAGCTAGCGCTAAAAGTACATCACAATCGCTACCTTGATAATGAAGGGGAATTGATGGCCTGATAAGTTGATTTTTTAACTGTTCTCGCAAAGTCACTGGAGTGTTAGGATTGCCAACAAGTGCTACTCCGACTGACCGCAGAGTATTTTTAACATAAATGTTAATACTTCCCAAAATACTTTTTAGGTTGCTGACAATTTGTTCTAGTATATTCTCAGCTACATTGGGAAGCATTTCAGCCCATTGAGGCATTAATTGCACCATTAATGGAGTCAGTTGGCGACTCGTGTCCCAAGATGTTGAATTATTTGCCATTATCTCGAGTAAATTATGACTTTCAATAATTTTCATCCAGCTTTCAACATCAACATTTATACCTGCTGGGTATAAAATCTCATGCTTGAAATGAGACATTTCATAGTCAACAGTAGATTTGAATGAGTGAGAATTTTCTGGATATTCTGATGCTAAAACTCGTCGAATTTCTCGTAATAGTTTTGTCTCATAAAACTCATTTTGCGCCATCATTTCTAAAATATGCACAGGTGTATGACGATTTTCCGCGAGCTGGACTTGAATCGTCTCGTCAGCATTAACAGCTAACTCTGCTAATAAACTTAATTTGAGTTCTTCAGGTGTTTGAGAATTCCAGGCAACGGCTAGTTGTACATACGGATTAGGATATTGTGTCAAATGTTGTAAAATTTCCACTGTAGCTTGAGGATGTTTAGCAATATATTTCAAAAATTCTGTCTCATCTTGAAGCCATTTTTGCACGGTCATGCCTTCTTCTAAAGTTTGGAAGATCAGTGAAAAATTAGTTTGGCTCTTCAATGCATCCAAATCAACATTCGCTAACTCAGCTAAAATCCAGGTTGGTGTATTTGGCTGATCCAGAAACAGATACCGCCATTTATAATTTTTCCAAAGCGGTTTTTCTGTCGCTACATCGTTAAAAAATCGCTCTAAAATACTAGTTGGTAAATTTTTCCTTCTTTCCAAAAGTTGCTGTTGAGTTGGAAATAATTGATGCAATATTTCTTCCGTTGCATTCCCATGTTCTGCCACAGCCGCTTGTATTGCTTTATCCTGATGCTCTGCCAGCACAGCCAACACATCTGCGGGTGTTTCTGGATTCTTCGCTACCGCTAACTGAATTTTGTACGCCGCATCTCCAGCCAACTGCATCAGCGTCTCTGCTGTCGCTGAGGGATTTTGCGCCACAGCCAACCGCACCCACGCCCAGCGACTCTGCCCCAGCGTCGTTAATTGTTCGCTATCAGTATTCCAGTCAGATGCAACGGCATACTGTCCTTCCACAAGTTCAATTAATGGTGGTGGACAACTGGGATTAAATTTCACCGCCAACCGCACTGGTAATTCTAAATCACCCGCCAACTGTTCCAACACTGCCAAGGGCGTTTCTGGCGACTCTGCTACCTGCAAGCGTGGTTCTAAAGTTGGTTCCTGTGAAAGTCGTTGTAATAATTGCAACCGATAATGCAAGGGCATTTGGGGATTTCGCAACCCTTGAATTAGTCGCTCGGCTGGAACCCATTCGCTGAGGAAGCAAGGAGGTACAGGCCCAATTTTGAGAAGTTCTACCGCTAATCGGTCGTTTTGCCCTAGCTGACGCTGTTGCAGGATTTCATCAACTGCTTGCTGCCAGCCGTCTGTTATTTCTCCTGCCAAATTTACGTGTAAGCTTGCTGCTTCTGCTACCTGTGCATCAGGGCTATTAACTAGAATCTCTAGGAGACTACGCGGTGTCTGATGGAAACTAGCAACGGCTAATTGCAATGCTACTGACTGTTGTAATAACTCCTCTGGTGCTGACAAAAATCTTTGCAAATCCGATCCACTAACTGGTTGAAGAGGTTGCATAGCTGTACAACTAGAGTTAATAGTACATTTATACTATAAAGGTATACGTCAAAACTATTGTGAAAGTTTTGTGTCCATATCTTTATAATTCCCAATAGCAAACAGAATTATATAATCATCAAAATTTGATATAAATTTCCACCGATCGCAATCACAGCAAATATTTTTTGTTATTTACTTAATTTGATTGTGATTGTTGGCGCTGTTACAACCCGGAATTTTAAAACCGTTTACTATACCTGAGTACTTTCATCAAACAAAAGTAGTTTGCTAAAAACATAAACCTCTAATTCGGTAGAGATATTCGTTGTTATCCTAACCAGCTAAATCACTTGATCTAAGTAAAAGCTCAACAATTTCCAAATTATTTTATTGACTTGGAAGTGATAAATCAAGAATAACTGACTAAAGAAGTAGCAATTAGCAAACAAGTACGGAGAAAAGCCTAATCTGTTCTTTTTTCTGCGCCACTAGTTAAGAGGTAATCTATGGTGCGAAACTCAAAGCTAGGGTACAGAACGTCCCCTAAGTCTATTCTGCGTCCATCCGTTGCTATAGGTATAACTATATCTTTATTGGTTGGCGGAATAAGTTTTTATATAGTAAAATGCGGGCAAAATTATGCCAATCAAGAGGCACAAGTACCAGCAACGCAATTGCCACAGTTAAAAACGGTAACAGCTTTAGGGCGACTCGAACCACAGGGAAAAGTAATTAAACTCTCTGCTGCGGTGTCTGCGGAAGGAAGTCGGGTAGAAAAGTTGTTGGTAAAGGAAGGGGATAGGGTAAAAGCAGGACAAGCGATCGCAATTTTGAACAGCCGCGATCGCCTCCAAGCAGCATTAAAAGAGGCGCAGGAACAGGTAAAAGTAGCCCAAGCAAACCTAAACCGCACCCAAGCAGGTGCTAAACGCGGTGAAATTGCCGCTCAAAAAGCTGCGATCGCTCGTCTAGAAGCCGAACGCCAAGGTGATATTAATGCCCAAGCCGCGACAATTGAGCGATTCCAAGCCGAAGTGCGTAACGCCCAAGCAGAAGACGAACGCTATCAGCAACTATATCAACAAGGCGCAATTTCCGCTTCCCAACGAGATAGCAAGCGTTTAAACTTGGAAACCGCCCAAAAAAGCTTGCAAGAAGCCCAAGCACAGTTAAATCGTACCCAATCAACTAGTCAGCAACAAGTTAAACAAGCCACAGCAACACTTGATGAAATCGCTGAAGTGCGGGGAGTGGATGTAGAAGCCACCCAAGCAGAAGTCAATCGTGCCGTAGCAGCCATGAATCTAGCAAAAGTCAATCTCGAACAGGCTGTAGTGCGATCGCCCCAAAATGGACAGGTATTTGAGATCCATACCCATCCTGGAGAATTAGTATCAAATGATGGCATTGCAGATATTGGACAAACCAGCCAGATGTATGTCATCGCCGAAGTCTACGAAAGCGATATCGGCAAAGTGCATTCAGGGCAGCAAGTGCGAATCTTTGGTGATAACCTCCCAATTGAATTGCAGGGAATCGTAGATCGCAAAGGCTTGCAAGTGCGACGGCAGAATGTCATTAACACAGATCCCGTCAGCAATATCGATAACAGAGTAGTAGAAGTCTACATCCGACTAGATGAAACTTCCAGCCAAAAAGCCGCCACCTTAACCAATATGCAAGTTAAGGCAGTAATTGAATTGTGAAATTTGTCATTAGTCATTAGTCATTTGTCATTTGTCAGTAGTTATTCTCCTCTGCTCCTCTGCTCCCCTGCCTCCCCTGCCCCTACTCCCCACTTCTTATCATGGGATTGCTCAAACAACTACGACGGCGAACCCCTCTAGGATGGCTGCAACTGAATCATGAAAAAAGCCGTCTTTTCGTAGCATTATCAGGCATTGCCTTTGCGGATCTTCTGATGTTTATGCAGTTAGGTTTTCAGACTGCCCTGTATGACAGTAACACCAGACTACATCGCAGTTTGCAAGCAGACATTGTTTTAATCAGCCCCCAAGCCCGTAACTTAGCAAGCTTGTCTACATTTTCTCGGCGGCGACTTTACCAAGCAATGGATATACCAGGGGTAAAGTCGGCCCAAGCAATGTATTTTAACAACACAATTTGGAAGAATCCCCAAACACACCGTGAAACAGGGGTGTTAGTTATCGGCTTTAACCCAGATAAACCAGCTTTTGATTTACCCGATGTTAACCAGCAACTACAAGCGATCAAAATGCCGGATACGGTGTTATTTGACCGTGGTGCAAGAGGAGATTATCAAAAAGCGATCGCTCAAATTGACCAAGGTAAAACCCTGACTACTGAAATAGAACGGCGCACAATTACTATTAGTGGTTTATTCCAAGTCGGGGCTTCCTTTGGCTTTGATGGCAATCTGATTACCAGCGATCAAAATTTTTTGCGGCTATTTTCTGGGCGACAGTCCAGCAGTGTCAGTCTAGGTTTGATTCTTCTGAAACCAGGCTATGACCCGAAAAAAGTAGCAGCAATGCTCAAAGCCTACCTCAGAGATGATGTCAGAGTATTAACCCACGCGGAATTTATTGAATTTGAGAATAACTTTTGGAGAACAAATTCCCCAATTGGGTTTATTTTCAGTCTAGGTGTATCAATGGGATTTGTGGTAGGCACGATCATCGTCTATCAAGTCCTCTCTAACGATGTTAATGCCCACGTTCGAGAATACGCCACCTTTAAAGCAATGGGATATCGCAATTACTACCTGCTAGGTGTGGTGCTTGAAGAATCGTTGATTTTAGCAGCATTGGGCTTCTTTCCTGGATTGGGAGTGTCCTTAGTGCTTTATCAACTGACTCGTAGTGCTACAAATTTGCCCATGTACATGACCGCGATTCGGGCATTACAGGTATTAGTACTGACCATCATTATGTGTACCATTTCTGGTGCGATCGCCACCCGCAAACTTCAAGCCACCGACCCTGCTGATATGTTTTAAATTTGTCATTCGTCATTTGCAAAGGACAAATGACAAATGACAAATGACGCTCGTCACGAGTAATCGATCTATTTATGACTAGTCAACCCGTCATCTCTATTAAAAATCTCGACCACCACTTTGGTCACGGTTCACTCCGCAAGCAAGTTTTATGTGATATCAACTTAGAGATTAATGCTGGTGAAATTATTATCATGACCGGGCCCTCTGGTTCTGGAAAGACTACCTTGTTGACCTTAGTGGGTGGATTGCGTTCTGCCCAGTCTGGTAGTTTGCAGGTGTTGGGACGAGAACTTTGTAGTGCTAGTGCTGAAGAACTAGTACAGGCGCGACGCCATAACGGTTATATTTTCCAAGCACATAATTTGCATGGTAGTTTAACGGCACTCCAAAACGTCAAAATGGCTTTAGAATTGCACAAACATCTTGGGTTAAAAAAAATGCGAGCTAGGTCAGCCCAAATGTTAGAGCAAGTAGGATTAGGAAATCATTTGCATTATTACCCTGATAAACTGTCTGGAGGACAAAAACAACGAGTAGCGATCGCTCGTGCTTTAGTCAGTCATCCTCAAATAATTCTCGCGGATGAACCCACCGCCGCCCTTGACAGTCAGTCAGGACGAGATGTAGTCAATCTCATGCAAAAACTAGCAAAAGAACAAGCCTGTACAATCTTGATGGTTACTCATGACAACCGCATCCTAGACATTGCCGATCGCATCGTTGATATGGAAGATGGCAAACTCAAGTCAAGAGTAATACTATCAGCCTAAACTTGATTAGCGTATTCCATCATTCAGAGTTGATTTATAAAGTAAATCTTAAGTGTGGCGTGACCAGACTTAATTTGTGGATTAAAACTATGGGTCTTTGGCTGCTAAAGGGCTATTACGACCAAATTATAAAATATTTAGACTAATATAGTTTAATTTATCCTTGCCGACTTACTTATCTAGTTTAAGTAATTTCCCCATACCCATTTCAACCGAAGAATGTGATATTGGTGTCCAGTTGAAAAAGTGTCCAATTGATTCTAAGATTTTATTCAAGTATTATTATGTAATGACTGTAACCACAAAGAGTTTCCTTTGCTGCTTAACAAGCGAAACATATTAACAAGCCATGAGAGCGTTTTTGCCATCAATCTAGTTAAATTTTATGCTCATTGCCAATGTTATACACCTTGGTTATTAGAGTTAAGACCAATTCATTAAAATTACAGATAAAATGATTCACCCTTGCAATCCATAAGTACCCGGAGAATTTCCTCATATTTATGGTTGTTAACAACATCGGCTTCAAATAGGAAACAGTAGCGATAATAAGCTAGTCTATTTTCCAACACAAGCAAGGGATTTTTTGTAATTCTTATGATTATTGAGAATAGCACTAGTAGTTCAAACAAAAAGTTGCTCGGTTTTGATGTCAAAAGTTTGACAGCCAATCGCCCTGCAATAAATGTGTTCAAGGCAATATTTGCTGTTCTCCCGATCGCCTTGGCATTGCCTGTAGATGCTTTGCAAGTAAAGGTGATTCCAACTAATCCTAAATTAGGGGACACACTCTCGGTGGAGATTAATCTAGGAAATCGAGAGAATGGTACAAATCCAACAGTAGCTAGTGGTAAAAATACATACCCAGCCTTTGAAATTGCACCCAATCAGTATCGGGCTTTTGTTCCCACAACTCCATTAGAAAAAGCTGGAACTAGAACACTTCGGATTGCAGGGGATGGTCAAGTGCAAAACTTGGCAGTGAATGTACTTAATCGCAAATTCCCAGTACAACGCATTACTTTGCCACCTGGCAAAGCCGGAGTGGATGCCACAGAGTATGAACTTAAGCGTGTGGCAGCTTTGAAGGCGCTACAAACACCAGAAAAGTATTGGAATGGAGTATTCCTGAAGCCAAATGGAGGGCGGATGAGTACAAACTATGGTGTACGTCGCTACTATAATGGTACATTTGCAAAGGACTACTATCATCGTGGTCTAGACTACGCTGGTGCTGCAGGCTCACCAGTGATTGCCCCGGCTGCTGGGCGAGTTGCTTTAGTAGGTAGGGTATCCCAAGGGTTTCGGATACACGGTAACGTAGTTGGCATTGACCACGGTCAAGGAGTAATCAGTATTTTCATGCACCTAAGTCGTATTAACGTTAAAGAAGGTGATTTTGTGAAAGCTGGTCAACTAATTGGTGCAGTAGGTTCAACGGGTGCTGCTACAGGGCCACATTTACACTGGGGTCTGTATGTCAACGGGCAATCTGTTGATCCAACACCTTGGCGAACTAAGATCGTTAACTAGTAAAGGCGCAATTGATCGCGTCTTTGCATAATTTGTGTACTTTTTGCTGAGAATTAGGCAAAATGAATTGGATTGATACCGTCGCTACCTTGCTTGGCTAACATAAATAATGATAAGCATTATGAGTATCGAAAAAATTGTAGAACAAGCTCTCCAGGATGGTTATTTGACACCAGCAATGGAAGCAGAAGTCGGTAGAATCTGTGACAACGCCTCGGAACTCTCGATTGAAGAGTATATGGCGCTGGATCGGCTGATGGGTGCGCTATTGACTGGTGAGGTAGTGGCGGTACCTCGCAAACAATTTATTAACGTTATGGAAGAATTAGTACTGACGGAGGCGATCGCACGAGTCGCAGAAATTGAAGCCACTAGCGAAAGTTCTCTAGATGTCGGAGATATTGCTGCTTACGCTCTCAATCGGTTGCCACCTCTGTATGCTACTACAGAAGAAGGTGCTAGCTTCCAGCGCCAAAATGCTCAAGCACAACTGCAAGACTTAATTTCTCAGCAAGTAAGTGAGGCGATTAACCGTTACTTAGATCGACCCAATTTCTTCCCAGAACGGCAGGCTTTGGGCAAAAACACTGGCAATGAAGTTGTACGCCAAGTTAGTGCTTTACTCCAGGCATACGCACCTAACTTTGAGCAAAAATTATAATTTTAAAAGTCATTGGTCATTTGTCTAAAACAAATGACCAATGACTTTTAATTAATTACGTACTACTACTGTTGTCCCTATACTTACTTGCTCATATAACAATCGGACATCAGAATTACGCATTCTTAAACAACCGTGGGATACAGCCGTTCCTACTAGGTCAATATCTGGCGTACCATGAAAGCCAATTTCATTCCGTCCATCTGACCAAAAACCAATCCATCTGTCTCCCAAGGGGCTATCTGTACCAGCTTCAAATACTTTTCCTGTAATTGGGTGACGCCAGACTGGATAGTGTCGCATGTGGATTACTTGGAAAGAACCCGTCGGTGTTTCCCAACCTTTCTTACCGACAGCAATGGGGTAGCTGGCTATCACCTCATCTCCTGCGTATACATAAGTGCGGCGATCGCTTAAATCAACCACTACTTGCGTCTTGGCATTCGCCAGCCGATTAGATGGTATTTGTTGAGCTGAAGCCTGAGACCATAAACCTTTTGGCCAACTATCCGCAACTGGATTTTGTCTTTCTACTGGTGCGACCAGTCGCGTCTGAGTTGGTAGGTCACTTGTAGCTACATTATTCTTAATAGTTTGGGGCAGAGTTTGAGGCTTAATAGTAGAAGGCTTGAGTGTAGAAGCTGTACGAGTAATTGGTTTTGCTACATTCTTCTTAATTATTTTTGACTTAGTTTGAGACTTAATCGCAGAGGACTTGAGGGTAGAAGCTCTTTGAGTATTTGCTTTCGCTATATTCTTCTTAATTATTTTTGACTTAGTTTTAGGCTTAATCGCAGATAATTTTGGTGTAAACACCTTCTGGGCAGTTGAGCCTTGGGTAACTTCATCAGGTGGCACAGATCCACCCAGCGCAATTTCCCCTAAACTCACACGGGAAAGATTCTTGTAGACTCCCTCTGTCCGGCTTCCCTTAAGATTGGTTCGAGTAGAATCTCGCCGCATCGCAGTAGATGCAGACTTCTCATACTGCCGTTCCGCCGTAGTAATACGCCAATGGACAGCTAAGGATAAAAATGCTGTGCCAAAACAAAGCAGCATTACCATACGCCCTACAGATTCGTTTCTTGCCATTGCCATCGCCTATTGTTTATCCCTGACATATCCAACCGACCTTTTGGATGACTTCATCATCCGATTATCAAAAATTTATCAATACTTATCATTTCTGCTATAAATCTGCCAACACCTCTGGGCAAACTAAGACTATGCAAATTATCCCAGCAGCAAAACTTCAAGTGAGCAACCTCATTCCTTAAAAGTTCTGAGGGTCGTAAGCCAATACTTAGACTTTCTGGTGAAACTCTTGAAATGTAGCAATCAATCATTAATGGTGTAGGTGGAAGAAAAACCATGTTTGAAAAACTATTGCTAGCAGTCACAATTACATTTTCCCTCAATTTCTTTTTGCAAGTTCGCGTACCAGAGCTACATAAGTCTAGTGCTGCCTATGCGCCACAATCAGAACAATCAGAAACTATTCTGGTAACAAAATCAAAAAATTAAATCACCATCTTAGCAACTACAGCAATCCAAGTTCCAGAAATTATTACCCGAATTTTAAAAATATCAAGAAGTTAGAATTACAAAATTTTATCTTCATTTTTATAGCCAAATTTAATTATTTTAATCAAGCGTATATACCCGGTTGCTAAAAACACTAAAATGTGCATAGTGTGCGCTTTTGTTGGTTGAGGGGTGCAAAGGCAACTATGAAAGCAGTATAAGGAAAAGTGACTCTTCTTATTGCTATAAATGTATCTAAAATTGTCTGCCTCCGTGTTCCAGTCATAAATCCGTCACCTGAGCATGGAACTTCTATCCCATTAGCAGGTCTAATAGATAGGGATGATTTAGAGCCAGTACGATCTATGAGTCAATCGATTACTGTATCCTGGTCAACGGTTGATGCAAAGTATCCAGAAGCATCAGTGCAAGTTGACAAACTCCCTAACCACGATTTAATTTTGCGCTGTCAATCGGGACTGCGACCAGATCGTGCTGCCTTTGCAGAACTATTACGTCGCTATCAAAGTCAAGTTGATCGAGTTCTATACCACCTGGCTCCAGATTGGGCTGACAGAGCCGACTTGGCTCAAGAAGTTTGGATTCGAGTCTATCGGAATATTAACCGATTACAAGAGCCTGCTAAATTTCGGGGCTGGTTAAGCCGCATTGCCACCAACTTGTTTTACGACGAGTTACGGAAACGCAAGCGGGTTATGAGTCCTTTGTCACTCGATGCTCCCCGCTCATTAGAGGACGGCGAGATGGATTGGGAAATCGCTGGCGATACCCCCGGGCCTGAAGAAGAACTGACAACTAGAGAATTTTACGAGCAATTGCGGGAAGCGATCGCGGATTTACCAGAAGTTTTTCGTACCACCATTGTCCTTAGAGAAATCGAAGGCATGGCTTATGAAGAAATTGCTGAAATCACTGGAGTTTCACTAGGAACTGTAAAGTCAAGAATAGCCAGAGCTAGATCGAGGTTGCAAGCCCACTTGCAGAATTATCTAGACTCTTAATTTACAGTATCTTGCCTCTGCCCAATAGCAGAATTAAGCATAGATTAAGAATTACCTTGAAAGACGTAGATAGCTTCTGCCTTTAGGATTAAAATTGGCTAATTTTCCCGAAATTCCCGCCCAGTTTACCCGTGAATGAATTGGTAATAATGTTAAGATGACTACTGATTCTCAGTTTTACGACCGTTCTCCTTTGCAACTTCCTCAAGATTTGTCAGATGGAATGGCCAAGCATACCAACGAATCAACGGGTCTTATGGATATGGTGAAGCGCGATCGCTTCGAGTTATTGAGTGCTTACCTCGATGGTGAAGTTACAGCCACCGAACGCAAGCAAGTAGAAGCATGGCTGGCAAATGATGCCTCAGTTCAATGCTTGTATGCCCGACTGTTAAAACTACGCCAAGGCTTGCGAACGCTCCCAGTGCCAGCAGCCCAACAGTCGCCAGAAGAAACAGTTCAGCAAGTATTGACACGTTTGCGCCGCCGCTCCCGTTTAAACTGGATAGCGGCAGGTGCAGCTGTTGCTGCTTGTGCGATCGGTGCAATATCTGGTTTAGTAGGTGGTGGTTCGATGGTGCCACAACTGGCACAAAGACCACAGAGAGAACCAATACAAACGTCCTCAGCGTCTATAGTTCCCCCTTCGCCGTTGATGGTGGGACTAAATAACCCGGTAATTGAAATTCCGAAAGCAGCAGTAGCCTCTCCAGAAAATTCAATTTATCAGGTTCAGCCGCAACAACACGACTCCAAACAGGACATAAACTAATCGCAAAGTTAAAATTTTACAGTTCATAACTGTACTTTGGGGTTAAACCACAGCCGCTCCACCAGCCGCTAGGTTGGAGTAAACCTCCTAATTGCTCAACTTGTTCTAGAGTCATTAAATAAACCCAAGCCCAACTATAAGAGAGCGACTGTGGCTCATAAACCTCGATAATTTGTCGATTATAGAGGTTTTCTGATGTTTGTCTATTGGGCTGGTAATCTTCCAGCACATCTAGCTCATTTAAAATCTTTGGATTGGAAAAAGAAAGTAAATATCCGTAAACTTGGCTATCCCCTAAGGTCATCGCTGGGTAGCCCATTGGCAGAGCAAATAACTTGCCTTGGACAAAAGCCCTTTTGACATCTATTATCTTGCCAGTACAGTATCTTTTATAGTTAGCTTCACCTGGTTTGAGCGTGCCATAGACAAAAACCCGCACCAAATCAGAAATTTTTATATTTGATTCAACCATTTAAACCTTCATCAAATAACTCTTGCTATACCTGAAAGGCTCGCAGTTTGGGCATAATCAGGCTGATGCTTAATTGTACTTATCGCTTATTTTGATATATAAATCTGTGAGTAGTTGACCTACAATATTAAATTAACCTGCTATGTTGACATAGTAAGTAGACCCAGTAGGAGAATTTTTGGTGGATTCCCGATACAACCCAGCAGCAATTGAGGAAAAATGGCAAAAAACATGGGTAGAACTTGGCTTAGATAAGACACCTACAGCTAGCAACAAGCCAAAGTTTTACGCTCTTTCCATGTTCCCTTATCCATCGGGCAGCCTACACATGGGTCACGTCCGTAATTATACGATTACCGATGTGATTGCCCGCCTCAAGCGAATGCAAGGGTATCGGGTAATACACCCAATGGGTTGGGATGCCTTTGGCTTGCCAGCAGAAAACGCCGCCATTGACCGTGGTGTACCGCCAGCCAAGTGGACTTATCAGAATATGGCTCAGATGCGGCAACAATTGCAGCGTCTTGGTTTATCCATTGATTGGGAATGCGAACTTGCTACCTGTTCACCAGATTATTACAAGTGGACACAATGGATTTTCTTGCAGTTTTTGCAAGCGGGGTTAGCTTATCAAAAAGAAGCAGCAGTAAACTGGGACCCTATCGATCAAACTGTACTGGCGAATGAGCAAGTTGATAACGAAGGACGTTCTTGGCGCAGTGGGGCAATAGTTGAGCGTAAATTATTGCGGCAGTGGTTTTTCAAAATTACTGACTACGCCGAAGAATTACTTAATGACTTGGATAAATTGACAGGTTGGCCGGAACGCGTCAAATTGATGCAGGCAAACTGGATTGGTAAATCCACAGGCGCTTACTTAGAATTTCCCATCATTGGGATAGATGAAAGAATCGGCGTGTATACCACACGCCCAGATACCGTTTATGGTGTCAGCTATCTAGTGTTAGCACCAGAACATCCTTTAACAAAGCGTGTCACCGCAAAAGAACAACAAGCAGCTGTAGAAGCCTTTATTAAAGAGGTTTCTAATCAAAGTGAGTTGGAACGTACCTCTGAAGATAAACCTAAACGGGGTATCCCCACAGGTGGTAAGGCAATTAACCCATTTACAGGGGAAGAAGTGCCGATTTGGATTGCTGACTATGTACTGTATGAGTATGGTACTGGGGCAGTGATGGGTGTACCAGCACACGATGTCCGGGATTTTAAGTTTGCCAAAAATTACGATTTGCCGATTGATTTTGTCATTGTTTCCCCAGATGATGTTGCAGGTTTTGACTTAACTCCAACATCAGAGGTTGATGAAGTCACACAACTCATCCAAATTGAATATAACCAGGCATACACGGAACCAGGAATTTTAATTAATTCTGGGGCTTTTACTGGTATGACTTCCACAGATGCTAAACAAGCAATAATTAAATACGCCGAACAACAAGGTTTTGGTAAGGTGCGGGTGCAATATCGCTTGCGGGATTGGTTAATTTCGCGGCAGCGTTACTGGGGCGCACCAATACCTGTAATCCACTGTCCAAATTGTGGAATAGTGCCAGTTCCTGACAAAGATTTACCAGTAGAGTTACCGGAAGAGGTGGAATTTACTGGACGTGGCGGTTCACCTTTGACTCAGCTGGAAAGTTGGGTAAATGTGCCTTGTCCAACTTGCGGCACTCCAGCGAAGCGGGAAACTGACACGATGGATACTTTTATTGATTCCTCATGGTATTTCTTGCGCTTCCCTGACGCGAAAAATGAACAACAGGTTTTTGATTCCAGTAAAATAAATGACTGGATGCCAGTTGATCAGTATGTGGGTGGGATTGAACACGCGATTTTACATTTGTTATATTCGCGGTTCTTTACTAAGGTGCTGCGGGACAGAGGCTTGTTAAACTTTGATGAACCCTTCCAACGCTTATTAACTCAAGGTATGGTACAGGGTTTAACTTACCTAAATCCCAACAAGGGCGGCAAAGATAAATGGATTCCTTCTAATTTGGTAAATTCAGCCGACCCCCGTGACCCCCAGACAGGCGAAGCACTACAACGTCTCTACGCCACTATGTCTAAATCAAAGGGCAATGGTGTAGCGCCAGAAGATGTAATTGCCAAATATGGTGTAGACACAGCGCGAATGTTCATCTTATTCAAAGCGCCGCCAGAAAAAGATTTGGAATGGGATGAAGCTGATGTGGAAGGACAATTCCGCTTTTTGAATCGGGTTTGGCGTTTGGTGACAGATTATATTGCGGCTGGGGTATCACGTAAAAAACCCCAATCTGATTTAACTAAGGCAGAAAAAGAATTGCGGCGGTCGATTCACACGGCGATTCAAGCGGTGACAGAAGACGTGGAAGACGAATATCAATTCAACACAGCTATTTCAGAATTGATGAAGTTAAGTAATGCCTTAACTGATGCCGACGGCAAAAATTCACCAATTTACGCAGAAGGTATTCGGACTTTAGTGGTATTATTAGCACCCTTTGCACCACACATTGCTGATGAGTTGTGGCATTTATTGGGTGAAAGTGATTCAGTTCATACTCAAACTTGGCCATCATTTGACCCGGCTGCTTTGGTAGCTGATGAAATCACTTTAGTGATTCAAGTTATGGGTAAAACTCGCGGTGCAATTCAAGTACCAGCACAAGCAGATAAAGCAGCGTTGGAGAAGTATGCCCGTGAATCAGAAATTGCCCAGCGTTACATCGAAGGTAAAGAGATTAAAAAGGTAATTGTCGTGCCTGGAAAGTTGGTGAATTTTGTAGTTGGCTAAGTACAGCTTCGCATAAAATTGTGGCAAATTGAGGGGTGAAATTTAAACGCAAAGTAGCGCAGAGGAAAGCGCAGAGGCACGCAGAAAACTCGCTATGAATCAATTAAGTGTTGTACTTAGCAATTGATAAAATTGTAAATTTAGCCTGACAAAACATCAGAAGATTTACATCTGTGAAACTCAAGGAGTTAAAACAACTTCTTGCCCTCAGACAAGCGTGAAAAATTGCAGGCTATACATTTACTTGCTCAAAGTCTCGGCAACCATTGGCAAGGAATTGAAAAGACTCCTAGATTTTGTGGTGGAGAATTGCATTGCTAAAACTCGTATTCCCCTTTGGGTACTTGTGGAAGCTTGTCGTCTTATACCAATTCTGTATGAAGATGCGCCAAACTAAATAAGAAACGAACCGCAAAGGGCGCAAAGAACGCAAAGAAAGAAGCCAAGAGAATTTAGCGCAGCCTCACAAAGAAATAGTATTAGATTCGTGTGGTACGTCCAGTCACTTAAAAGGGTTTTCATGGAACACACAAATCCTAGAGTTATCAAGTATACGTTGCAACAATTCTTCTAACAGTAGTTTCCTTCTCTGGTATATGTGTATTTAAAAACATTTTTAATTATTGTCCAGAGAGTTAGACTGTTTTATTTATACACGAAAAAGCGCTTGAGGTTTTGCTCACTCAAGCGCTTTCTCGTAAAAGCTTATACCAACTCACTCGTTTGATGCAACATTTGAAATCTGCAACACTCCCTGAGGAGGGAGTATTACGGGGATAACTTGTGACAAACATGTTGTGAAATGGTATCACTCCTTGCACTAACTAAGAATATCTCTTTTGCAAGAATACCGGGGATCTGGTGAGTGACAGTTTATGAACTGAACACTAGTTAAAAACGACTCACCATGAATAGTAATTAAGAAGACTAAGCACGATTGTAGCAATTTTCTAAGTATAGTATAAAAACTTATACTTTATTAGTGGTAGATGTAGCCCAACCTAAGCATCGCCTACCACTAAGTGCAGTATCAAAATGTGCAGCAATTTGTCGCATTAATAGCTCAAATTATCCGACAAATTAATCGCTATCGAGTCAGCCAGAGAAGTCTTGAATACTGGCATCGAAGGGATTTTGACTTCAATAAGTTATCACTTACTATATTGATAGAAGTATCCTTTAGAGAATGGCAACTCAAGAACAAATCTTCGACTCAAGCAGATTGAAAAGTTTCGGTTGGGTATCTTCTATTTCTTAGCAAACGGTAACATCCAATTCTTCCGCATAGTGTAGGTCGTTACTTCCTTTATGGAAGCAAAACATAGCTTTTTTACCGACGATTACCGCGATGTTCAAAACGATTTCGTATGTTTCTATAAAAACAACCGAGGCGGATTATAGGTAAGATTTAAAGATTTATCATGTCTGTGTCTTATCTAGATAGACATTTCGCCCCTAGCTAAAAAGCTGTTCGCCTACGAGCAGACACCTTAACCTGGCGTCTAGGTGTGTGGTAAGATTGCCTGGAACAGGGCTTTTATCTGAGTTGAAGTCTCGTATAAATTGTCAAGGTCAAGCTGACCGATGATTAACTCCCATGATACTTTTCCTATGGATTTGGAAAATATACAACAAGGCTGGTGAAAGACTAAGTGGAATTTGTAGATGAATATCTAGGATTTGTTACCAAACTTAACCAACTTCCCACAATTTTGACTTTTATTTGACTTCTAGGATAGACACATGAACGATAAGCTGATGCTGATGATTCCAGGCCCTACGCCGGTGCCAGAAGCTGCCTTACTGGCATTAGCCAAGCATCCGATTGGACACCGTACTAGTGAATTTAGCAACATATTGGCAGAGGTGACAGAAAACCTCAAGTGGCTGCATCAAACTCAAAGTGATGTGCTAACGCTAAATGTCAGTGGTACGGGTGCTGTAGAAGCGGGAATAATTAATTTTCTTTCTCCAGGCGATCGCATTTTAGTTGGTTCTAATGGTAAATTTGGTGAACGCTGGGTAGAAATCGGTCAAGCCTACGGTTTGAATGTAGAAGAAGTTAAGGTGGAATGGGGAAAACCCTTAGACCCCGCAGTATTCGCCGAAAAACTCCAAGCAGATACCCAAAAGCAAATCAAAGCCGTAATCATTACCCACAGCGAAACCTCGACGGGTGTGTTGAATGACTTAGAAAGCATCAACCGCCACGTTAAAGAACACGGTGAAGCTTTAATTATCGTTGATGCCGTCACTAGCTTGGGTGCGTTCAATCTACCCGTGGATGCTTGGGGTTTGGATATCGTCGCCTCCGGTTCCCAAAAAGGTTATATGATTCCGCCGGGATTGGGTTTTGTCTCTGTCAGCCCTAAAGCTTGGGAAGCTTACAAAAGTGCGAAGCTACCGAAATATTATTTGGACTTAGGCAAATATCGCAAAGCCACAGCCAAAAATACAACTCCATTTACTCCACCTGTGAACTTGATCGTAGCGTTACATACCACGTTACGAATCATGAAAGAGGAAGGCTTGGAATCAATCTTTGCTCGACATGAACGGCTCAAAAATGCTACCCGCGCCGCCATTAAAGGATTAAATTTACCCCTGCTTGCAGCAGATAATTCCGCTAGTCCGGCGATTACGGCTGTAGCACCACAGGGAATTGAACCAGATAAGATTCGGTCATTGATGAAAAAACGCTTTGATATAGCTTTAGCCGGTGGTCAAGACCATTTGAGTAACAAAATTTTCCGCATTGGTCACTTGGGTTTTGTAAGCGATCGCGATATCCTTAGCTGTATAGCATCCTTAGAAGTTACTCTCTCAGAGCTTGGCTACGAAGATTTCACTCCTGGTTCTGGTGTAGCAGCAGCAGTTAGAGTGTTTACACAATAGTTGTTAGTCATTTGCAAAGGACAAATCAAAAAAGCGAGTTGATAATTTAACTCGCTCTTTTGATTTGTATATATATGAGTGGAAACCGCCAGAGTCAACAAAGCTATATATCAACCTTTGCATAAGGTAGAGTTGATGTGACATGCCTCAATTCTCCTAAATAACACCAAGTTGCCCTAGATAGTATTATTTGCTCTAAAGAAAGTCGCCCAGTGTCTTTGACACCAAACAAGACTAACTTCGGCAACTTAGTATCATACCAAATTGGCATAAATAGTATTGTTTGAGATTCCGGTAATAGGCATTTGCTAGAAACTTTTAATCCAAAACCCAAAATCTAAAATCCAAAATTGGTATAACCTATGCCGTCTCCAGCCAATCATAAATTTGTTCTAATTGGTCTAGAGTAATCAACCCATACTGCCAAAGAATCATTGCCAAAGGACCTGGGTCTTGCTCCCGATGCCGAAGCGCCAGCGCCAGTGATGCTGTGGAAATTGCCAAATCTTCTTGCAAAAAATGAATCAGTCGAGAATATTTTGATGGTGACATTTGTACCTCACCTCCTTGTGCAGAATGTATTGTCATATATCAGTTCACCATTGCTTGGTAGACAGTAGCCAGTATTTCATTTGTCACTATGCCGTTATCGGCCATACACCCTAAGTTTTTTTGAGCTGCCTTTAAGTGAGGCAATTCATAAAGGATCTGAGAAATAAGAATTTTCGTATAAATAATCTACTCGATTCTCAAGCAGTATTTTTACTTAATTCAATTGGCTTTATCTTGTTTACTTTTGTGTCTTATTTAATTACACAGGTACTAACAAAGATTCCATAGCCTATACTCTCTTATTGGCGACTATTTACACTTACGCCCAAGGGAATATTTTTACAACCAAACCTTAAGACTGTGATTTCAGGTTGGAGACAGTAGAATTTTACATTATTACCACAGTTTTTAAATAGTAGCGTTACAAGTGACTGTTTTACCAGCTAAAGTGACATTTTTTACAGAAAAAACATATATTTCGACCGTATAGGTTCTCAACCGAGAAACCACCTAAATTTGTCTCGCCGCAAAGCACCAGAGTCTCAAAGCTCAATTTTGACAATATCCCCCACTTTCAGCTTCAATTCGGCAGCTCTTCCAGAACGAAGTTCAATTACCTTATCGATTGGTGTCCTGGGGCCATAGGTAGGACAAGGCTCACTTGCACAAGGGGGGGCAGCAGCCTGAATATATTTAACTACACCTTTATGTAGAAATACCATATCCAGAGGTACAGGTACATTTTTCATCCAGAAACTGACTGGTTGTGCCGAAGGAAATCCAAACAGCATCCCTCGGTCATCTGGCAAAGCTGGTCGATACATCAAGCCCATCGCTTGCTGTTGTGGGGTCTGCGCCACCTCTAATTTAATCGTTGTGCCATTAGGAACAATGGCTTTAGCAGAAATTGGTAGTGTTTGACCTAAACTCTCTGGTGCTGGAGTTTGAGAACCAGACGTGAGGCCAGGAGGTTTAGCTGTTGTTGGCATAGAACAACCCATCAGGAAAATACTCAGCAACATCGAGAGCAAACTTAGCCGACGAGTCATATAGTTTTTCGATTTTGTAATTTAGACTTCAATTTTACAGTGTTGTAGGCAGAAAAACCTCTTGGATGGGAGACAGCAGCTCCCAAATGTGCATTCTCTGTTTGAGACTGGGAACAAGGCAAGGAGGTAGAAAACTTCCGCTACAGTATACTAGGATTCTCTTAAAACGTACCCTACACCGCGTACTGTCTGAATGAGGCGCTTTTGACCTTCATCTTCGATTTTTAAGCGTAAGTAACGGATGTACACTTCAATTACATTTGACTCACCGAGAAAGTCGTAACCCCAAACATTTTCTAGAATTTGTTCGCGGGTTAACACCTCACGGGGATGTTCCATTAAGAATTTTAATAGTTCAAATTCCTTCATTGTCAAGTCAATTGGTCTTCCGTTGTGTATGGCACGGCGAGTTGCTATGTCTAAAATTAAATCCCCGAAGCGTAATTGCTCCGTGGTATCGACATCGGGTTTTAAGTAGAGGCGAATCAACTTTAAAAAGTCTTCTGAGCGGTAAGGCTTGAGGATATAATCATCGGCTCCAGCTTCTAGACAAGCTACCCGATCATCGACTGTATCTCTTGCCATTAAAATCAAAACAGGCGATCGCAGACCATTGCCTCTCAGATTTTTGCACAATGAAAGTCCTGATTCCCCTGCTAGCATCCGGTCTAAAACAATTAAAGCAGGCTGGCGATCGCGACAGTGTTGTAAACCATGCGCTGCATCATGAGCCACAATTGATTCATAGCCAGCTTCTTGCAAATCGCAAGAAAGCTGATTTGCAAGGCTCTCATCGGTTTCAATCACCAAAACACAGGGACTTTGAGCAACTGTCATAACAATTTAGGATATTGGATTTGGGATTGTAAAGATATTCCAGAGAAAATCTTTACATCAGTTATAAAGTGCAATTACGAGTTTTTAATAATCGATCAATCTGATTTGACACGCTGCTAAGGATCTTTTAGCACGTTCAGGTGTCAGCCATCGAATTCCTGGATGCAATCTTAATAACTAGGGCATTGGGCATGGGTAAAGAACAATCACCAATTCCCAATAGACATCTTTGCGAATTAACCTCTAAGCCTTATAAGTCAGAGGATTAAAGCGTAACTTACGGATAGGTTTAATCCCCAATGCCCAATGCCTAATACCCACTTGCCCTGAGTTTCGACTACGCTCAACTACCGCGAAGCCGTTCGCGTAGCGTCTCGCAGAGAAGGGATACCCAATACCCAATAACTATGGTAATTCTACCGAAGTTGGTTTGGCGATATGTGGCAAACCCCACCCTAATTTTTCTCGCAAAATTCGGAAAAACTCAGGTGGTTGCAGGCGAATAAATCGGACGCTATATTGCGATCGCTCCATATATACTCGGTCTTCTGGTAAAATATAGCACCCACCATTACCATCTACTACCATCACCAGCCGAGGAATATTGACTGGGTAGATATTGACTGATTCAGTATCTGGGAATACCAATGCTCTAGAAGCTAGGGAATGAGGACAAATGGGTACTAGTTGTAAAGCAGGTACACCAGGAGTCACCACTGGGCCACCAGCACTCAATGAGTAAGCTGTAGAACCAGTAGGTGTAGAAACAATCACACCATCGGCTGCAATATCTACTGGCGCATGACGCCCTATGGCAATTTCAAAATGGCACATAGAGGTCAGAGGTTCCCGATGCAGCACCATTTCATTCAAGCAGAGGGCTTCCCATAGTACTGAATCTCCCCGAAACACTTTGACGGTGAGCATGGCTCGTTCTTCAATTTCGTACTCACCCGCCATCGCCTGTTCTAATGCTTGAGGCAATTGATTCAGGAAAGTTTCTGTCAAAAATCCCATGTGGCCGGTATTCACTGTTAGCAGTGGAATACCACAGGGAGCTACTTGACGAGACGCTGCTAAAACAGTGCCGTCTCCTCCTAACACCACTGCAAACTTCATATCTGAGTCAAAACCAGGGGGTGTTAGACCGTCAAGGGGGGTGTGGCAAACAGGACTCTCCGGGTTGGGGTAGCCCAATATTCCACCGATACTCGATGTGATACATACATTCCAACCGGCTGCGGTTAGCTTGTCTTTCAACTCGATAGCGACACGGCCCGCTATCGGTTTAACGTCATTGTAGATAATGCCTGCTTTCGGCACACTCAAATATCCAAGTTTAGGCGATGCTCTGTATTATGTAATCGTTACACATTTTTGGTCATGTAGTCATTAATCTAGAGTCAAATATCCAGAGTCTAGAGTTTTACGACTAATGTCTGTTTTGTAATGACTATTGACTATTGGCTTTTGAAGACTGTTTAAAAGGAGTTTTTTTAGGTTTCTGCTTTTTATTTTTATTTTTCTGATAGTCTACCTCTTTAAGCTTCTTCATGATTCGGCTGAAGTACTCTTGTAGATAGCTTTCTAAGGTTGTGGTTTGTTGCGGATCTAAGCCAAAGACTGTGTATACTTCATCCATTGAAGCATTTAACTGTTTACCACTAGCCAATACTTCTGTAAACGCTAGCCTGTCTGCTACGTTCCATCCCCACTGAAAGAATCGCATTATGCCCCGAACAGCACGCAGTAAATTTATTGGCATCCGCGTTACTCTGGCATCTTTTCCAGATAAGCGTTCGCACAGGTTGATGATTTCTTCTGCACTCCATGCACGAGTACCAACTACAGGAAAAGCTTGATTTTCCGTTTCTGGTACACTTAATGCTCGGATAGCAAACTTAGCAATATCCTGTGTGTCCATATAGGCTATGGGAGAAGAATTCCCTGTTACCCAAACTGGCTGTCCTTCCAAAATGGGAATCCCGTACTGACCGATTAACCCTTGCATAAACCCAGCTAGCCGCAAGATGGTATAATTCAAGCCTGACTCAGCCAAGAAGAGTTCTGTACATCGCTTAATTTCCATTAACGGCACTTCGGGATATTTATCAGCATCTAAAATCGAAAAAAAGATAAAACGCTCTACACCCGCAGCTTTTGCTGCTTGAATCAATGCTACTTTCCCTTCCCAGTCCACTTGTTTGATGCTCAGTGAATCTGTAGGGCGAGATGTCGACGCATCAATAACTTGGGTTACATCAACTAAAGCTTCCGCTAAGGTATCGGGATAACGCAAATTTCCGGGGACGAGTTCTGCACCCCATTCTTTGAGAAAAGCTGCTTTTTTACTGCTACGGACAAGACAGCGTACTTTATATCCCTCATCGATAGCACGACGAGCCACTTGTCTTCCTAAGGTGCCAGTGGCACCGACGATTAATAATGTCATGAGGGTTGTAATAAATTTTAATGTTTTATGAAAAGAATGTTATCAGAATAACCTATGCAAACAAAAGTTTACATCTTTTCTCAGAAAATCAATTTATTTTAGAGAGATTTATGAGAAGATGGCTGTCCGGTTAAGGCACAAGCTTTTTTCTCATTTCCATGAAAAAGGGAATGGGAGTAAGCGGTTCTCGGTTGAGTGAGGTAGAAGAACCCCACCCCAACAACCTCCCCGTCTTCGAGAGGGGACTATGATGTACCTAAATATAATTAGGAAAGGCTATAACTCTTAACTCCTAACTCAGGACTCGATTATTCTTCTCCGCCTTGAATTTTCAGTAACAATGCGCCTAAGGCCCAGCCCACGAAGATTAAACCGAAAGACAATAGAGCTGCATTCAAAATTTCGCCGCCCATTAGTGTGATTCTCCTTATGCAAAGTGGTGTGTAAACTAGGTCTGCCAGAAGCTTTTCAATAGTTGCTGTAGGATTAGACCTGTGTAAATAATTTTAAACTACTTTAGCAGGTAATCCCTATTGGTTTGAGGGGCAATCCCTACTATTGGAAGAGGGGGAAATGGGGAAATTGGGAAAATTTGATAATAATAATTATGAAGAGATTTTATGTATCAAAATAATCAAGGTAATTTAATAAATTTTGTAAAAGAAAATCGTCCGCGTTTGGCGCTGACGCTGGGAGATCCGGCGGGAATTGGGCCAGAGGTGATTTTGAAAGCTTTAGCAGATTCGGAAATTCGTCAAAAATATGACGTTACAGTGGTGGGCAATGGGGATTTGCTGGCATCGACTTATCGCAAACTGAGTTTAGCTGAGAATTTAGCATCTTTGGCAAATCCAGAGGAGTTGTCAGTCAGTGATGTGCAATTGGATGGGAAAATTAAAGATGAAATTATCCCAGGAATAGGTAATGCGGCGAGTGGTGCGGCTAGTTTTGCCTATATGGAATATGCGATCGCACAAACACTCGCTGGGAAATTTGATGGTATTGTCACAGGGCCGATCGCTAAATCTGCTTGGAAAGCCGCAGGCTATAATTATCCAGGGCAAACGGAACTTTTGGCACAAAAATCTGGTGTTGACCGTTTTGGAATGTTATTTGTAGCGCGATCGCCTCATACTAATTGGACACTCCGCGCTTTACTTGTTACCACACATATTCCCCTGCGTCAAGTAGCTGATGTGTTGACACCGCAGTTGTTGACACAAAAACTGGATTTGCTGGTGGAGTGTTTAGAGAAAGATTTTGGTATATATAGAGGGAGAATTGCGATCGCAGGTTTGAATCCCCACAGTGGCGAACAGGGACAATTGGGACATGAAGAACAGGATTGGTTAATTCCCTGGTTGGAGCAAGAGCGGCAAAAACGACCACAATTACAGCTAGATGGGCCAATACCGCCAGATACGATGTGGGTTAAACCTGGTCAAGCTTGGTATGGAAATTCTTTAATACAAAATCCGGCTGATGGCTACTTGGCACTTTATCACGACCAAGGCTTAATTCCTGTGAAGCTGATGGCGTTTGATCGGGCAGTTAATACTTCTATTGGTCTTCCTTTCGTTCGGACTTCACCAGATCACGGAACAGCCTTTGATATTGCGGGTAAGGGAATTGCTGATGCTACGAGTATGAAAGCAGCTATACATTTAGCAGCTGAGTTGGTTAGTCAAAGATTGGCTAAGAAAAATTATCAATAGCCTACACGGAGAAGGGCTGGGGGAGAGATCAAATAGGCTTGTCGAACTCACGTTAATAGAGTAATAGACTTGTCGCTTTATAAAAAAATTGGTGTGTGGAACCCTTGCTCTGCCTAGCTTGAAAAATCCAAAAACCTTATTAGGCGACAACTCTAATGAGTATTTGATATTCGTGAATGAGCCTTTGATACTCGTGAATGAGCCTTTGATACTCGTGAATGAGTCTTTATTTCTTGTAGAGGAGACAACACGCTGCTAAAATAGCATTCTCAAGTAGCAGTGCGAAAACAAGACAGTAGATTATTGAGTAGCGATACCTGCGGCGAGCTTCTCTCCGAAAGTCTCCGCCAAGACGAACGCTAGTGTATGCATCGGTAGAGAGTGGTTTAATAATACTTAACAACACACAGTGGATTCCCCAGTCTTTGCATATCTTAAGCTAAAAAAGTCGTGCCAAACGCCTTTGTCCTAGTTGGGCGAAAATTTGGTAGCGTCCACCTACGGTTTGACCGTGCATTAAACTCAGCCTTTTATATCATGTCCGCCAAATTACCCATAATAAAAGAACCCCACCCCCAACTCCTCCCCGCTCTTCGGGAGGGGAGACAAAGCACAGCTTTGGCGGGGTGGGGTGATTCGGGTTTAATAAGCAATCAGGCGGACATGATATTACCTGCAATTACTCACTCACTGATTTTGTTAATCTTGATTTTTGCATAAAATAAAGTGCTAATTGGGGAATTGGGAATTGGGCATTAGGAGTGCTGTTAGCGGAAAGCTAAGGTTTAGCCCGTGCTGAGTTGAGAGTTAAGAGTTTTGTTTGTCCCCTTGTCCCCTCATCTCCCTGCTCCCCTGCTCCCCTGCTCCCCTGCTCCCCTGCTCCCCTGCCTCCCCTGCTCCCCCTGCTTCCCCTGCTTCCCACTCTCAATTTTTAAATTATGAGTTTGAGTCTGTGCATGATTGTGAAAAACGAAGCCGCAACACTGCCTAAATGCCTGAACAGTGTAAGAAATGTGGTGGATGAAATGGTAGTGTTGGACACAGGCTCAATTGATCGCACTCCCAATATTGCCAAACAACTCGGTGCAAAAGTCCATCATTTTAAATGGTGTAATGATTTCAGTGCTGCTCGCAATGCAGCTTTAAAATATGTTACTGGTGATTGGATTTTGGTATTAGATGCTGATGAAACTCTGGCTCCAGCAATTGTACCGCAGTTGCAAGAGGCGATCGCTAGAGAGGAATACCTGCTAATCAACCTCATGCGCCAGGAAGTTGGTGCAGAACAATCTCCCTATTCTCTGGTTTCTAGGCTATTCCGCAATCATCCAGACATTCGTTTTGACCGTCCTTATCATGCTTTAGTAGATGATAGTGTGGCAGCAATTTTAACCAAAGAACCTGATTGGCAAGTAGGTTATTTACCTGGGGTTGCACTTGTACACACAGGATATCAAAAAAGTGCGATCGCTCAAAATAACAAATATGCCAAAGCCGCTACAGCAATGGAAGGGTTTCTCGCAACTCATCCTGATGACCCCTATGTTTGCAGTAAATTAGGGGCATTGTATGTGGAAACGGGGAAAATTACCCAAGGTATGGAGTTACTGAGACGAGGTATCACTGTTGCTGAAGAGAACTACGATATTTTATATGAACTCCACTATCATTTAGGCATTGCCTACAGTCGGTTAAAAAAATCCCCACAGGCTATTTCTCACTATCAAGCTGCCATCAAATTGCCAATTTACCCGATGCTCAAACTAGGAGCATACAACAACTTGGGTAACTTACTCAAAGCAGCAGGAGATTTCAACGGTGCGAAAACTGCTTATGCCACAGCTTTGAAAATTGATCCTACTTTTGTTTTTGGACATTATAATTTGGCGATGACATTTAAAGCTTTGGGTTTATTTACAGATGCGATCGTATATTATCAACATGCAATCACCTTAAATCCCAACTATGCCGAAGCTTATCAAAATTTGGGTGTAGTGTTGCTGAAAATTGGCAATCATCAAGATAGTTTAACAGCTTTTAAAAAAGCGATCGCTCTTCATGAAAGATATAATCCCGAAGAAGCGAAGAGACTGCGCCAAGGGTTGCAGGAAATGCAGTTAATGTAGAGGTGAGGGGCATTGGGAATTGTGAATTGACATTATTATCAATATTTTAGGGGTTCGGATGAGTCAAAGTATTGATGAACGGATACGCTGGACAAGTGCAGACTTAGAGTTGTTCCCAGATAACGGTAATCGCTACGAAATTATTGATGGGGAATTATTTGTGACTAGGGCACCCCATTGGGGACATCAAAAAGCTACTGGTAATATTTATGCAGAATTAAGAGGTTGGTCGCTCTCAACAGGTCTTGGTGAAGCTGTTCCTAATCCAGGAATTATTTTTAGTGATGCAGATAATGTTATTCCTGATGTGGTTTGGCTAAGTAAAGAACGCCTCGCCACTTTACTTGATAATGAAGGACATTTAACCGGAGCGCCAGAATTGGTTGTAGAAGTACTTTCCCCTGGAGTTCAAAACGAGCGACGCGATAGGGAAGTCAAGCTAAAATTATATGCTTCTAGAGGAGTTCAAGAATATTGGATTTTAAACTGGCAATTACAACAGGTTGAGGTGTATCGCCGAGAAAAAGCAGTTCTGAAATTAGCGGCAACATTATTTGCAATAGATGACCTCTCTTCACCTCTGTTACCAAATTTTGTTTGCACTGTAGCGCGGTTGTTTGTGTAAATACGCAAAACTTCAAAAACTTTAAGCTGGAAACACAAAACATCAGACTGGAGTATAGTTAAATATAGTTAAGTTAACTGTATTGACTTATAGTATCAAGACTTGCCTCCCCTAGTTTTCCCCGATTGTTACCTAATCTAAAAATACCAACCCAAAAGTTAAAATCAAAACTTTTGGCGGTATCAAACTTTTCATTATCTTATGAATGAAAAGACAAAGTTATTTCGTATATTTTGTTCATATTCGGTGATGTCGGCAGCATAATTGCCTTCACGGGCATAACTTTTTCAAGAATATGACAACGTAGATGCAATAAGTATCTGAGGAAGTAATACCTATGCTTGAAACCCATCTTATCCACACCGAAGCTGATTATCGTGCTGCACTTGATGAAATTGAAAGATTGTTTGATGCAGAACTTAATACACCAGAGTTTGACCGCTTGGAAGTTTTAACTACGCTTGTGAAAGCATACGAGCAAAGGCATTACCCAATCGAAGCACGAGATCCTATTGAAGCAATCTTATATTGTCTTGAATCCCGTGAGTTGTTTTTAGATGACATAGAGCCAATGAAACAAGCGATGTTTTGTTAAAAACCTCTGGAACTTGAGCTTCGGAACACGGAATTTAAGCTTCAGAACACGGAACTTGAGGTTTAAAAATGAACTCCACCCGTTCTGAGTTGAAAAGGTGGAGTTAAAAAGTTGAAGAGTTAGATAAATGCTCCTCACAAATGACAAATACTTCGACTTCGCTCAGTACAAGTGACAACTGACAAATGACAAAGAACTAAATACGCGACTTGACAAATTTCTCTAATCTATCCATTCCCTTTTCAATGGTTGCCATATCTGTGGCGTAAGAAAGGCGAATATTGTCATCAGCGCCAAAGGCAATTCCGGGAATGACTGCAACTTGATGTTCTTCCAGCAAAGCGTCACAAAATTCTAGAGATTTTAGACCAGTTTTGCTGATATCAGGGAACAGATAAAACGCACCATCTGGTTTTGCAGTACTCAATCCCGGAATGGCGTTGAGTCTGTCTAGCATTACCTGTCGGCGTTTGGCGAAAGCTTGGCGCATTTCTTCGACGCAATCTTGAGGACTTTGTAGCGCAGCGATCGCACCATATTGGGCAAAGGTACACACGTTAGATGTACTATGACCTTGAATGGTACTAGCTGCTTTAATGATTTCCACTGGCCCCGCTAAATAACCAAGTCTCCACCCAGTCATAGAATAAGCTTTTGCAAACCCATTACTAATCAAAGTGCGGTCAAAAATTTCCTTCCCAAGAGAACCAATGCTGATATGTTCTGCACCGTCGTAGAGGATCTTTTCGTAAATCTCATCAGAGACAACAAAGATATCTGCATCAACTACTACCTGCGCCAGTGCTTTAATTTCATCTGGCGTGTAAACCATCCCTGTGGGATTAGATGGAGAGTTGAGGATAAATAACTTTGTCTTCGGCGTGATTGCTTTACGAAGTTGTTCGGGAGTAATTTTATAACCCGTCGTTGCATCTGTTGGGACAATTACCGAAACCCCGCCGACCAAAGTCACCATTTCGGGATAACTTAGCCAGTAGGGTGCGGGGATAATTACCTCATCACCTGGATCGATTAGCGCCACGATTAAGTTGTACAGAGAATGCTTACCGCCATTGGTGACGATGACATTCTCAGACTTGTAATCAAGACCGTTATCAATTTTAAGCTTGTGGGCGATCGCTTCCCTTAACTTTGGTTCTCCAGCTGCTGCACCATACTTGGTTTTGCCTTCTTCCAAAGCTTTTACTGCTGCGGCTTTAATATGCGCTGGGGTATCAAAATCTGGTTCTCCAGCGCTAAAACTACAAACATCTATTCCCTCTGCCTTCAGTGCCTTAGCCTTGGCTGCGATCGCTAAGGTTAATGAAGGTGTAACCTGACTTACTCTTGCTGCCAGCTTCATTCTTACTATTTTTGGCAAATCTTTCACTTATCTAAGGATATCCCAGAATTCCTACCAAGATTTGCTTTTTCTGAATTCTTGAGAATTGGGGATTGGGGAGCAGGGGAGCAGGGGAGCAGGGGGTAGAGGAGAAATTGCAGTAAGTTTTTCCCCTCTGCATCTTTTCATGACCAATACTTCGACTACGCTCAGTACAAGTGACCAATGACAAATGACTCCGCAAACCAGTTTGATTCTTGACTCTTAAACATGTATCGTATATAACTTTATTTTTAGTGAAAACTAACTGTTTTTATGCAGATTAAGAAACTGTTAATTGCATCTTCTCTGCTAATTACTGGTCTTTTTATACCTAGTGCTGCCATTGCTCAAAATCGCGGTACTCCGGGTAAATTTGATTTTTATGTACTGACACTTTCTTGGTCGCCAGATTATTGTGCGGCAAATGGTAGCCGTGACCCGCAGCAATGCGGTTCTGGAAGGAAACTCGGTTTTGTACTACATGGTTTGTGGCCGCAGTACCAAGCTGGTTATCCAGCTAATTGTTCCACGCAAAAATTACCGTCGGAAGTAAAGCGACGGTTTCCTGATTTGTATCCTAGTAATAAACTTTACGATCATGAATGGGAAAAACATGGTACTTGTTCGGGGAAAACTCCTGCGGAATACTTAGCATTGAGTAAAAAATTAAAAGATGCGATCGCTGTTCCCGCAGCTTACAATCGCCCTAATAAACCCGTGCGTACCACAATTACAAATTTTAAAAATTCATTTGTGAGTGCTAATAATAAAATTAATGCTGATGGTATAGCACCTTTTTGTTCTGGTTCAGGAAGATTTTTGCAAGAAGTCTTCTTTTGTTATTCCAAAAACGGTGAACCTGGTATTTGTAGCGCCGAGATTTTGAAGCGATCGCAAAAAAGTTGTGGCCAGCCAGATTTCTTACTGAGAAACGTTAGATAAAAATGGGGCATGGGGCATTGGGCATGGGGAAGAGGCAGAGGGGCAGAGGGGAAAGACTTACTGCAACTTCTTTCTTGCTCCCCTGCTCCCCACTCCTTGCTCCCTAAGCGATCGTCACATCTGGCGATAAATAAACATCTTGAATGGTATGAAATAGCTTCACACCTTCCTCAAAAGGACGTTGGAAAGTCTTTCGCCCAGAAATTAATCCTGAACCACCAGCACGTTTGTTAATTACGGCGGTGCGTACTGCTTCTGCGAAGTCATTTTTACCAGTCGCGCCACCAGAGTTAATCAGCCCTACACGCCCAGAATAGCAATTCAGTACTTGGTAACGAGTTAAATCAATTGGGTGATCGGTTGTCAAATCTGTGTAAACCCGCTCATCAGTTTTGCCGTAACTTTTACCACTGGCTTTAGCAACTGCACCGTAACCATTGTTATTTTCTGGTAACTTTTGTTTAATAATGTCGGCTTCAATCGTCACACCCAAATGATTCGCCTGCCCGGTGAGGTCAGCAGCAAGGTGGTAATCTTTATCTTGTTTAAAAGCGTTATTCCGCAGATAACACCAAAGAATTGTTGCCATCCCTAATTCATGGGCGCGTTTAAAAGCTTTGCTGATTTCCTGAATTTGCCTGGTAGACTGCTCTGAACCAAAGTAAATCGTTGCACCTACAGCAGCGGCCCCTAAATTCCAAGCTTGCTCCACATCACCAAACAATACCTGGTCAAATTGATTGGGGTAAGTCAGCAATTCATTGTGATTGATTTTGGCAATAAAGGGTATTTTGTGGGCATATTTCCGTGATACAATTCCTAATACTCCCAAAGTGGTAGCAACAGCATTGCAATCTGCGGCGATCGCTAACTTGACAATATTTTCTGGGTCAAAGTAAATTGGATTGGGCGCAAAAGACGCACCAGCTGAATGTTCAATCCCTTGGTCTACTGGTAGAATCGACAGATAACCTGTATTTGCCAGACGACCAGTAGAGTAAAGTAGATGGATATTACGCAATACTTGAGGGTTGCGATCGCTGTTGAGCCAGATTCGATCTACAAAGTCTGGGCCCGGCAAATGTATTAAATCACGAGAAACTTTTGCTTTGTAGGTAAGCAGGTCTTCAGCCTCTTTACCTAAAAGTGATTCAATAGAATTAGCCTCTTTGAGCGTTGTAGTCATGATATTATCCTCAAAAATTGAGCAAATGACCCTGCTTTTAAGATAGCATTTTTAATACTGCTAACCTGGTTGTACGGTCATTAATTATGTGTATTCTTTTTGAATATATAGCAATCTTCTTTTATAAATGAAAACCAAAAGGCTGAGATTTTCCACTTGTTTCAAGAAGTCGGGAATCTTGTTGTGAATGATTAAGTAGGGCTATACTACCGGAAGTATTCAATCAACTTTCGGAATTGATATTTTCAACTTCATTTACCAACATCAAACAGTACAATCATACTATCTTCGGCTTCTAGCTGAAAATTTAAAACCCATCTTTCTCCGATTTGGGTAATAATTTTGAACAAAATAAATACAATTATATGAGTAAGTTTCAAATCGATATCGACTTCAGCAATATAGATTTAGCTTCCCTTGAGACAGAAGAAGATTTTCAAAGAGAGGCAAAATTTTTACTACCAAAAGCACTGGTCAAACTAGGTGAAAGTGTAGGTGAAAAAACTTGGGAAGAATTACAGCAAAAGCTGCAAGCAAGTGGAGGTAAACTCAAATCTTCACCAAGCGAGAAACGTAGATTTATTCAAGAAACCGGAAGAACTTATCAACGAAATGCCAGTAACAGAGAAAAACAAGAACTAGAAGAATATATAGTAGAGCAATTACGCCAGCATAAATAGTATTTGTCATCAGTTAAATTAGCGGACATTATTTAAATAAACCAACGGCGAATCAACTCCACCTGAAAACTATAGCCGTCGTCAACTTCCTCAATTAACTCACGTTGTAACAGCAAGTTGAAAGTAATATCAGCATCGGCGAACTGTTGCAACAGAGTTTGGCGGCTAACTATAGTCCCTTCCCCTTGAGCGGCGATAAAACGTAGAATAGCTTGTCCAGTCGCGTCTACTTGGTTGTTTTGAATGTCAGCAAAGAAAAAGCCACCGCTTTTCAAAGCTTGTGGTATTGCTGCTTTCACATCTGCTAAAGTTGCCAATCGCCGGATAGAGGGGTCTTGCTCGTTTTTGAGGACAATAATTTCCGCGCAGAGTAGTTGTACTAAAAATGGGTGACAACGGGTTAGTTGTAGCACCCGCTCAACGGCGTTGGGTTCATAGCGGAGAGTAAAATCTTTGACGGGACGTTCAATTAATTGTCGTGCTTCCGCTTCTTTGAGGTACGAGATATGAACTACTTGGACATTAATTAGATAACTAGCCCAGCGCTGATATTCTTCGATAGTATGAGAGCCAGCCAGCAAAACCTTGAATCGGGGACGATGTTGAATAAGGTGACGCAGCATACCCAAAACATCCTGTTCATCAAAGCGACCTTTGGCTATGGCGTTGTCTAGCACCTCGAATTCATCTAACGCTAGTAAGACAGTATTTTGTTCTAGAACGAGTTCTACTTTATCTAGCCATTCATAAAAATAGGTGAAGGGGTCAGATTCTAAAATTTCGCGGGGTAGGGACGGCAGAGTTAAACCTTGCTTTTTCGCTGACTTCTCCATCTCTCTAGCCAGATTGTAGAGAAAACCTGCATGGTCATTAGCTGATGAAGGTGCGCCTTGCAAGTCCACAAACATGGGAATGATGTTACTAGGTAGTAACTTTCCAATGTTATTGAGCAGGGAAGTTTTACCCATGCGTCGCTGACCATACAGTAGCAGAGGTGGGCGACGGCGATCGCGCAGTAGTTGCTCAATGCGTAAGCCGATGTCATCGCGTCCCGTGAAAATTTCTTGCTCTAATGTAATGGGATTCCCAGTAATGTAAGGCAAGTCAATTTCTTGGCGCAATTCAGTAATTTTAGCCAGTTCATCTATATACTTAGTTACTATCTCACGCCAACTTTTGATAATGGGATAGAAACGGACTGTGTATTTGTCGCTGCTACGAGCGAAATTCTGCAACTGTAGATTTAATTTATCTGCAACATCTCTGAGGAGTAAGCGTTGGTTATAAGTGCTTGCTTGATTGAGTGCAGCATCTACATTTTCACTGATACCGCTAAAGATTTCTAGTAGAGGGGTAACTTCACTCCTTAGTTCGTCAATTACCAGACTGCGATGAGCGTTACGAATAGCTTCCACATCGGTACAGCCTTGTAAACTGCGTGCATCCAGTTCAATTTGTGCAGCTTGAGCCGCCCAGCGCTGGGGGCTGGTAGTGAGATATTCTAAAGCAGCTTCGCTTTCAACTGGGTTATTTTCGATTATAAAAAGGAGATGTTTATCCAAACCAGGCAGATATAAACGCTGCCACTCATCCCAAAAGGCGGAGTGAAAGCGCAATAAACAAGGGCTTTTACCATTACGCCCTTTGTCTAATCTATAAAGCAAAGAATTCCAAAGAATGAGAAATGGAAAGGATAAAACAGGCCGCCATGAATTGATAGTGCCTCCCACGCCTGCCACGAAGACTACCGGCAAGCCTAGCACCACGCCTAGCACCAGCACCACGCGTCCCACCACGCCTACCCCCACGCCTCCCACCACGCCGAACGCTACGCCTACCACCACGCCGAACGCTACGCCTACCTCCACGTCGAACGCTACGCCTCCCTCCACGGCTACCCCCACGCCTACCCCCACGCCTCCCACCACGCTCAACAGCACGCCTACCGCCACGCCTACCGCCACGCCGAACGCTACGCGAAAAGCTATATTTGCGATTGGTTCACCCAATGCCCACACCACCAAGCCCAATAATAAGTTAGGCAGGATAGGTAAGATAAAGAATCCCTGGATGAACAGCCGCCACAGAGCAAGGTTTCGCCATCGCCCTTGGCTCAACAAGATAATCAGCGAGGAGTCGGTGTCTAAAATAGGGTCAATGCGCTTGAGATGGTTACGCCATGCTGAGGGGCGAAAAAAAAGCCAGAAAAGTAGTTGCAAGCTACCGAGTATTAAGTTGGGGTGCTGCTGGGGTGCATCGGTGTAGGCGTTGGGGGGTAGTTGTGGTGAAGTCAACGTTTTTGCACTCCTAGCGCGGTGTATAGCTTTCTCTCAAACCTAACCCCCAGCCCCTTCCCTACAAGAGAAGGGGAGCAAGACTTAAAGCCTCTCCCCGCTTGTCTGACGACAGGCTGACGCCAACGGGGAGAGGTTTGGAGAGGGGTTTCAAGAATAAGTTGCACATCGCACACTCCTATTTAATACTCGGCTTTGCTGAATCAGGATATTAAAGAACTTTATGCAAAGACGCAAAGAACAATTCATAGGTTAATTCAGCAACGCTAACTTTTCTTTCACTTTTTGAGAGTTTGCACCCCAGGATATGCCAGAATTTTGGCGTCAACAGTTAGTAACGGGCAATCGTAAATTCTGGTAGTGGCTACAATAACTTGGTCAAATGGATCTCGGTGAAAACCTGTGAGTTTGGTTGATTCAACAATAATTGGAATTGTCAGTTCGAGTAGTTGCACTCCTGGATAAGCTAAAGCTTCTGTTAACCACTCCTCAACTGGAGACGGTAGAGTTAGCTTGCCAATCTCTACCAATTTGGCAACTTCCCAACAAGACATTATGCTGATTCCTAATCCTTGGGATTCATATTGTTGCAGCCAGTTCTGATGTTGTTTGGTCAGTCTTGCATCACCTTGAACCCACCAAACCCATATATGGGTATCCAGTATAATCATTGCAAGGCTTCCCAATCTTCCAAAGGCACAGCAGGTTCAAAAGGATCGTCATAACGGTACGGTTGTTTGCCACGCAAAGGATACAAATTCGCTTCTTGAGGATGAGTGTGACTTTCTATAATGATAATTTCAACGGCTTCGCCAGCCTGAAACGGTAAATCCTCAAGAATCAAGGTTCCGTTTTTAGTTAACTTTGTTTCAATTCGGTGTGCTTTCATGGTTACTCTGCTAGTTCTGAATCTAATAAATGAGTAAATGATTTCATTTGTCGTAAACCTTCCTCACGCCAATTATCATCATTCTCCCCTTCTTCTAAGTTAAATAATCTTTCCCTACACAGAATTTGTAACAACAGTGGCCAGCAGTAACTTTGTGTCAAAATCCACTCAACATCTTCATCAGTAAAGGGAATGGGCGAACTCGCTATCAATTCTCGCGCTTCTATCTCAGTTAATGCTCCCAGATATGCGGTGTAGCCGAAAATATTGAAAAAGGGTGAACTGTGTCCTGTGTTTCGCGCCATTTCAATCGGTGATTCGGGGGTAGCTAAGACAAATGCTAGATTCCCCCCTGTGTGGTTAGTCGCCAAAGACCGCAAACATTCCCAAAAGCCATCATCTAATTCTGGACAGCGTTGCAATCCAACGCTAATCTCATCCAATAAGATGACTGTGGGAAAATGCAAATTATCGCTGACTACCTGCATGAAACGATCTAAATCGCAAGGTGTCGGCACTTGCATCTTCAGTGATTCTAGGATGTACTTTAGCAATCCTTCTCGGCTTTGCATTCGTGCGTCTTGTAAGTCTACAAAAATCCAACAATAATTTTCTGGATGTGTTAGCCAGTCAGATTTTTGAGCAGAACGCAGCTGTTCTGCTGGGGTGGTGGTGATATTTTTGAGATAGTGCAGCAGGGATGTTTTACCACTGCGCTTTTTACCAATAATGGCGGAGTTTTGCAGGGGATGGCGTTTGAGTAAGTTGAAGAGGCGTTTTAATTCTTTTTCGCGTCCAAAAAAGTAACATGGTTGGGTGATGGGTGCGCCAGTGATGAAGGGTGATGCTTCGCCGTTAGTTGGCTCAAGTTCTTTGTAAGCAATGTCTTGCCATTTGAAACCCAACTTACTGCTAAGTTCTACAAAATTCAGATAGTCAATAGATTTGCCGTTGAGAAAGTTTTTGACTGTGGAAAGAGAAAACCCGACATCACTAGCCAAAGATTGCTGGCTGGGATAGCCATTGCGCTGAGGTGCTGATTTTATTTTTTCAATATACTCTGGGGCTACTCGGAGCGATCGCGCCATCATTCCTCATCGAGAAACTGCTGTGAGTATATCAGGTTTTTATACTGGCTAAATAGCAAAGCTGTTTAGCGATAACGTGTTGCACTCTAGAAATTATAATCATCTTGAACTTAACCGATAATCAACTAACAACTCGTCTAATCGGTGACTATTTCTCAACTTCTTTCCCAACTAGCGGCAAGTTGTAATGGGAATATAAGAGATTGAGGGGTTGAAAAATGAAACGAGAATTGAGGGTTTTGCAAATTACTTTATCACTTTGCGGAGTAATGATGTTTGGTACAGTAACTTACGCCGCGATTAATATGGTGAATGGTCAATACCAAGTTGAAATAGGGCTTAATACTAACGGACTCATTATTAAGTCAGATATTGACAAAAGGCAATGCAAACCAATAAAAAATATTGTCCAAAAGCAAGAAAGCACAAGTTCTGAACATTAAACTGCTTAATTCTGTCCAAAATATTGATATATGTTGTGGGGTGAACGTCTCGCCCGCCCTGATTAATAAGCGTGCAGGATGTCCACCCCACAAAATTAGGTCATTTATTTGTTGCAATTCCCAGTCCTTTGCACTCAATTAAGGTGCAAGAGCATTACCCCGAATTAGGCTACCAATGGTTTTGGCAGTAATTTTCAGTTGGGTGATGGGATTAGCTGGGACAACCGTCTTATACAGATAGCTATCGAATGTTAGCCGTTGTACATCAAGGTCATCGCACATTTCTACAAACGCCTCGCGGGTAGCGTCGGAACGATAAAACACGGTTTGCAGAATGTCCAACACCTTGTAGGTGAGTCCGTATCTTTTATCCCAACGCTTCAGGTAAACCTTGAGGTCGCCTTCTGTAGGAATCCGGCTACCACTGTTGGATGTTTCTACAATGGTTTCGGCACACATACGCCCAGATTTAGCGGCAAAATAAATACCTTCACCAGAAGACTTGGTAACATAACCAGCAGCATCTCCCACCAAAGCGATGCGACCGACAACACGACGGGGACGGGGATGTTCGGGAATTGGGTGGGCTTCGACTTTGATGATTTTACCGCCAGCTAGCTTCTCGGATGCACGAGCGCGGATACCAGCTTGTAACTGTTTGATGCTGGCTTTATTGATGTGCATCGTCCCAGTGCCAACCGCTACGTGGTCATATTTGGGGAAAACCCAAGCGTAGAAGTCAGTAGAAACGTCATCACCGACATACATTTCGGCAAGGTCGTTATAGTAGGCCATTTTGTCTTCGGGTAAGCGAATTCGCTCTTGGAAAGCGATCGCATAATTATAATCCCCAGCGTCCATTTCTTTAGCAACGCGAGAATTAGCCCCATCTGCCCCAATAATTACATCCACCTTCAGAGTTTTGGCAATACCCTGTGATATACCATCTGTGTGGTCAATGTAATGGATGGTATAGGGGTCGGTATTGTTTCCTGGTATATCGAGTTTATGAACAGTGGCATTAATTAAATTTGCGCCTAGTTTTGCGGCGCGATCGCGCAAAAAGCCATCCAGCACTTCCCGGCGGCACATTCCTATATATTCATCTTCATTTATCAGATTGATATCAACCTCGCGATTGGAAGGCGAAATCATTTTCATCTTCCGTACCCGGCGATCGATAATCTCTGGTGGTAAGTCAAATTCACTCACCATACATAGAGGAATTGCACCCCCACAAGGCTTTGCATTGTCTAGCTTCCGCTCAAACAGGTAGGTTTCAATCCCAGAGGCTGCCAGTGTTTCTGCGGCAGATGAACCAGCAGGGCCTGACCCAATAACAGCAACCCGTAGTGTCAAAGGTCTTTCTCCCAATCTTCACATTTACCGAGAGCATACTACCACGGTCTTTCTGGTGATTTGGCGCTTTTCCTTCAGGTTTCTGCACAAATGCAATATTCCTTAATGTTTCGATACGAATTGGGCATTGGGAAGAATAAAGAATATTGCCTACCTAGTCCCCATTCTCCAGTCCCCAATATGCAGATTTCCTTGTTCGATTCTTTTACTAGACAAGTTACTACCACCGCAATTACTGGATATCAAAAACATATTTCTCCACACAAAGGTTTTGCTTGTGCCCACAGAATACTATATGGCGGCGAATCTTGCTCGCAATACATCAAGCGGGTAGTTGCCAAGGAAGGGTTAAAAGCAGCTTTTGTTAATTCCCGTGAAAGATTTCAAGCTTGTAAGCAAGCTAACCAAATTTTGCGATGCCTTGCGGCAAGCCGCTACGCGTCTACGCAAACCGAGAACTCAAAAGAATTTCCAGAGGAAGAAGCAGAAACGCAGCAACGACAACAAGCATCCGGTAAAGTTGCTCAAAAATCCTCATTTATTAGTAGCGACAATACTAACTGTTTTGATTGTGCCGATTTGGGCTGCAATTGTGCCGAGATGGTTAGCATGACTCCTGATTGTGGTTCCCTAGATTGTGGTGCTGCTGATTGCAGTTCCCTAGATTGCAGTGGTGCTGATTGTAGCTTCCTCGATTGCGGCAGTTGTGGTAGCTAAATCTTGTTCATCCAAAAATAACTATGTATGGTATATGTAAGACACAGTAATCCTACCAAGGAGCTGTAGATTTAGTTGCAGAGGTATAGCAGCAGTGGGCATAGTAGTTGAGAACGTCTCTAAACAATTCGGGAGTTTCAAGGCAGTTGATGAGGTCAGCCTGGAAATTCAAAGTGGTTCGCTAGTTGCGTTGCTTGGGCCATCAGGATCGGGTAAATCTACGCTACTACGGTTAATTTCAGGTTTAGAAATGCCCGATAGTGGCAAAATCCTGCTTACCGGTAAGGACGCTACATACCAAAGCGTGCAAGAGCGAAATATTGGGTTTGTGTTTCAGCACTATGCCTTATTCAAGCATCTGACTGTCAAGCAAAATATTGCCTTTGGCTTAGAAATTCGTAAGGCACAACCAAAGAAGATTAAGGGGCGGGTAGAACAGTTACTCGAATTAGTGCAATTGACTGGACTAGGCGATCGCTATCCATCACAACTTTCTGGCGGTCAAAGACAACGGGTAGCTTTAGCCAGGGCTTTGGCAGTAGAACCGGAAGTTTTATTGCTAGATGAACCCTTTGGCGCACTAGATGCTAAAGTTCGCAAAGATTTACGGGCATGGTTACGCCGCCTCCATGATGAGGTTCATGTTACCACAGTTTTCGTCACCCACGACCAAGAGGAAGCAATGGAAGTCTCCGATGAGGTTGTGGTGATGAATAAAGGACGTGTGGAACAGGTAGGGACACCATCTGAAATTTACGATAATCCTGCCACCGCATTTGTCATGAGCTTCATTGGCCCGGTGAATGTGTTACCTAGCACCTCAAAGATTTTTCAAAGTAGCGGGTTTGATACGCCACACCCACAAGTATTTTTGCGTCCGCAAGATGTAATTTTTGAAAAGGTTGCTAACGGTACGACTACGGCTGCGACAGTAAGCCGATTGATACATTTGGGTTGGGAAATTCAGGTGGAATTAACTTTCGATGACGGGCAAGTAGTGATGGCGCATTTAACACGCGATCGCTTTAATGATTTAGAGTTAGAACCGCAACAGCGAGTGTATGTGAAGCCAAAGGATGCGAAGTCCTTTCCAGTGTCTTATTCAATTTGAAGCAGGTAGAAGATAGGAACTAAATCATTCTTGAATAATGAGAATCCCCGATTTATTAGAGAAATCGGGGATCTTTTTATTGCGATTTTTCCAATTTATCAGAGATAATTAGCCGCCTTTGGTTACACTGTCTCCAGGCCCAGCAGTGACAATCACCAGATTTTCTGGCTTAATTAAATCTTCAATTGCTTGTTGTATATTAGCCATAGTAACTGCTTGAATCCGCCGAGGAAACTCTCGGATTTCTGCTCGTGAAAGCCCCAAGACGGCATTATCTAAAATGATGCTAGATACATCGCTGGGATTAGCTAAATCCACGGGGTAGCTATTTGTAATTGAGCGTTTTGCCGTGTTTAATTCAGCCTCAGTCACTCCTTGTTCGCGCAACTGTTTGAGTAAAGCGAGAGTACTGGCGATCGCTTTTTGGGCATCTCCAGGAGCAGTTTGCATTTGAATCAAGAACGGGCCAGGATTGATCCCGGCGGCAAAACCACTGTATATACCATAAGTTAGACCTTGGCGATCGCGCACTTCTGTACCCAGGCGGCTGGCTAAGGTATCACCACCCAAAATTTGATTTAGCACTAGTGCCGCATAATAACGTGGGTCTTTCCGAGAGATGCCACTGTAGCCAATGTAAGTAACAGCCTCAGATTTACCGGGAATTATTTTGTTTACACGTGTCAAAGTTTGCGGTAGTTGTACGGTCGGTATTTTGAGAACAGGTGGCTTACCTGTAGCTTCCCATTTCCCAAACACCTGATTCAGCAAAGCTTTTACTTTAACTGGATCGAAGTCTCCAACTATTGCGATCGTCGTGGTATCCGGTCGGTAGTGTGTCTTGTAAAAGGCAAGCAAATCATCACGAGTAATGCTTTTTAAACTCTCAGCTGTGGGAAAGCTATGGAACGGATGATTTTCAGGGTAAATTGCCTGCTGGAATACTTGTCTTCCTAAACCTCTAGGGTCATCTAGCTGGACTTTCAAACTTGTCAGTGCGCGTTGGCGACTCAGTTCTAATTGTTCGGCTGGGAAAGTGGCGTTTTCTAACACATCTGCCAAAGTTTGAATCAATATTGGTAGATTGGCCGAAAGTCCCTGACCGCTAACGTTAGTTCCCTCGCGGCTAGCACTGAAGCTCAAACCGGCTCCCCGATCTTCTAAGGTTTTTGCTAGGGTTAGAGCATCTTTAGTCTGTGTCCCATTCATTAAGTTGTTTGCAGTCAGATTTGCTAATCCAGCTTTTTGATTGCCGTCAAATTCACTACCAGCGTCAATTTGTCCACTCAGGTTAATCGTGGGAAGGTTGCGATCGCCCAAGAGCAAAACCTTCAAACCATTCTTTAAAGTAAACTCTTCTGGTAGTGATTGTTTGGCTGAATCTGTCGCTGATGTGGCAGGTGGCAAATATTTCGCCAGTTCTGCTGGATCTACTGGCTTACCAGGGCTGAAATTTTCCACCGTGCGACTAGAGCCAGCACTAGAAGCTCCAGGTTTACCATCTGGTTGAGTTGGCTCAAAGAAGCCGATGGTTTGTTGAGCGGGATTGAGGTAAGTTTTCGCTGCTTTTTGGACTTGAGCAGGAGTCACTTTCGCGATCGCAGCCAGATATTTTTCAATAAAACGATAATCCCCTGCGATCGTTTGGTTATACCCCAGTTGATTAGCTTGACTAGTGATATCTTGATTCCCCAAAATATACGAAGCTTGCAGTTGCGTCTTGGCCCGGTTCAACTCTTCTGAGGTGACAGGCTGCTGTTGCAACTTTGTTAAAGATTCCTGGAGTACCTGGGCAATTTTCCCCAACTCTTGACCGGGAGCCGCCGTAGCATCAATTTCATACCAACCTGGTTCGATCAGTTCGGCAGCACCGCCACTCACTGAACTCGCAAGTCCAGATTCTACCAAAGCCTGATAAAGCCGAGAACTACGTCCACCTGTGAGAATAGCATCCATCAAATCAATTGCTGGGACATCAGGATGTTTGATATCTGGCAGAGGATACACTGCTTGCAATAGGGCTGCACTTCCAGGTTGTTTGAGGACAATCGGTGCTTTTTTAGCAGCAGGGGTAGATGGGGAAGCGTCGGCGAGTGAAGAAGATGTGGAGGAATTATCAATTGCTCTCCTGGCATTATCGAGTACCGTATCCTTTTTTGCTCGTTGCGATAACTTGCCAAAAGTTTCTCGGACAACTTTAAGTGTAGGTTCTGTGGCAAAATCTCCGGTAATTACCAACGTGGCATTTTCTGGGCTGTAGTAGGTTTGGTAATAATTCCGCACCTGCTCCACCGTGAATTTTTCTACATCGGCTTTTGTACCTCCTACCGATAAGCCATAGGCTCGATTGGGGAAAGCAGCTCGCATTACTGCTCGATCCAGGCGATAACCTGGTGAATTTTCGTACCCCTGTAACTCGGAAATTACTACCCGCTTTTCACTTGTGAGTTGTTCAGGCCCAATTAAGGAGTTTTCCATGCGATCGGCTTCTAGCGTCAGCAGTGCTTCCAATTTGTCTCGCTGCACTGTGCCAAAGTAAGCCGTTTCGTCATAACTAGTAAAAGCATTGAACTGGCTACCCAAGGCACTAAACAACCGTCCAAATTGTACTGGACGGTCATTTGTACCTTTGAACATCAAATGTTCTAGCTGGTGAGAAATACCATTCTCTCCTTTAACCTCATTGCGTGAACCAACTTTATACCAAACTTGCACACTCACCACTGGAGCAGTATGAACTTCTTTGGTTAGCACGGTTAAGCCGTTGTCCAATACCGTTTTTTGTACTCCTTTGGTGAATGAGACAGCAGAGACAGGTGTGACTGCTGTTGGTGTTGCAGCATTGGTGAAATGGCCAGACATTGGCACGATAGTTAGGAGAAGACTGAGGAAAAATCCTATGATCATGTATGATCGCCGTTTCATAAGCAATACAAAATTTCCAATTTTAAAATAAAACCCCAAAGGGTATTTCAAAATCTAAATCTAACTCAAGTTGCTAGTACACTGTGGCGTCAGTTTGCCTACTTTTAATAAGTCGCTCAAGCAACTTGTCTGATTTATTGAGATGGTAACTGGATTTATGTCGTTAAATATATTGAGGAAAATGAGGTTTTTGGATAAAAATTTTACAGAATATCAAAAATTATTGTAAGTATATTAACAACCTTTACAATGTGTTGCATTTAACACGCTTTTCAGGAAATTACCTTTTAAAATTGGTTTTATACCTGTTGTTATGCGATTAAAACAGGTATCTCTACCAAACTAACAATAACTTTTTGAGACATGGAAACAAGAAACTTAATTGGCTCGTTCACATTAGGTATCCTGTTAACAGCAATACCTGTATTATCAGCTAAAGCCTCAGAAGCAGTACCAAACTTGTACCAATTTCGAGGGAAGAATATCAGCATTACTTACTCAACGACAAGTATTGATGGTAAGCCTCGTTTAACCTATAAAGATCAGCAACAGATATTAAACTTTGAAGGTGATAAGCAGATACGTAGTGTAGAAACAGAAATTGGTACACTAGTAACTGTAACTATCCGTAAAACAGTAGATACTGACAATACCGTGTTTACCTTGATCTTACCCCGTATAAACCTTGGAAAAAGCAACTCAGTGCCAGTTGAAACTAAGGGAATCAGAACAACAAATCTCTTTTCTGTGATTCCTAAATTCAACCAGGGGCAAAGACAAACCTATACGACAATCCATTTGACTGGTATTGCCCAAGCTGTTGCGTTTTAACTAGATAAGAAGAATAAAAATATGAAATTTCTTGCTTAGATCGTAAAAAGCGGTGAGGCTGAAGGTAAATATTTGCTTACCTTCAGCCTCACCGCTTAACCCTCTATCAAAGTCAATATCGCGTCATTTATGAAATATTTTTTAGCATGAAAGTAGAGTTTATGAATAGTTTTAAGATGTATTTGAAAAATAGATATTTTAGGCGATGCCTACGGCGGTAAACTACGCTCTCTCCCTTCTTCTCTGCAATTACCGTTTAATTTGCTTAGGAAAATTAGGTACTAACAAAGATTGCTCTAATTCACCTTGCTGATTATAAAATTTAATTTGACCTTGTTCATTACATAACCATACTTCAATAGCTTGAGCTTCTAAATAGAAATTTATTTTAAATTCCATTTCTTCCAAAATGTTACCAGTTGATTTGACTTCTACACAAATTTCTGTGCAATAGAAGCTGATACTTCATCTTCAATTTGAGAAAATCGTTCTTCTGAACACCAGACAACATCAGCAACTTTCACACCGTCTGATGTGTTAATAGCACATTCTGGCATGACTTCTCCTGTATTCAATAAAGATTCCAATAACCGTTGGATTCTTCCTTGATAAAAAGAATGTTTAATTTTGACTGGACTCATGACGATTTGACCCCATTTATTTAATTCGATTTTGAAGGGTAAATCTTGTAATTGTTTGTGTTCACAAACTTCTTCCCATCTCATAGTTAATATTTGCCTAAAGTGATTTAATTTTAACTCATCTATCAATATTAAAACTCACCCTCTGATTGGAGATAAGAGAGTTGAACAAAACCGAGTTGTACTATTCTATAGACAGAATACAATAAATACTATAAGAATCCGGTTTGATTACTGAAATCACTTGGCTTAGTAGGCAATAGGCAAGAGGATTTCAGAAGATTAAAATATACCGAATTTTTTTCAAAAATCAAATATGAGTCCTATATCAATATCTGATTACACTCATTGTTATGGAACACGAAGCCTTAATAATCCGTTTTCCACCTGACTTGCTTGCAAAAGCCAAAAAACTCAAGGAAGGCAGTGCATATTATAATGATTTAATAGTTAATGCTTTAGAAGGGGAGGTGCGACACCGCCGGGGATGGGCTGCTTATTAAAGGATTATTTATTGCCCCTAGCGAAACTCTCAAATCTAAAACCGCGTGATTATCATTACTAGCCGTTGTCTATTTTTATTTCTGGAAGTCCCTCATAATTGGGAATTGATGAAATTTCGAATAACGTAGATTTGATTGAATATTGCTAACGGAATTGCCAAAAACAGTCTACGTCTTGAGATAGATTGTCTCTTTGCCAAAACTAATCAAAATTTATAGAAATAAAGGACTTTATAAAGTTTGAGTCGTATACCTTTCCATCAGGATTATCTTGGTGTTGAACAACCAGCCGTGGATCAATTGATTCATGAACTCTGGCAAACCCTGAAGCTGACACAGGAGAAGTTTGCGACTCAACTTGATGTCACGTTTCCGACGATCAATCGCTGGGAAAACGGATATGCGACTCCTTCTCCTTTGGCACTTAAGCAAATTGACACCCTGCTAAACCAATTGTCTGAGTCACCTGATGCCACCTTAGGGAAATGCACTCAGACAATTCGAGAAAAATACTTTCCGACAAAGGATCTGAAAGCATGAAGGCAGAGGAATACAAGGCTTGGGTTGAAAACCTCTTTGTTGGTGGTGGCGAGATAGGTGCATTGTTGAGATCGCACGATTGGTCGCAAACGCCGCTAGGGGCTATGGAAACCTGGTCGGACAGCCTAAAAACGGCTGTGCAGATTCTGTTGACAGAACTTGATCAAGCCCAGCCGATAGAAAAAACGCAGCTAGAATCCGATTTACTGCAAGGGCGGACATCAACAGATGCCTTGCGTCAAGCTGCCCAAGCCGATGCGTTTCGAGTCAAGCTCGCCAATGCGCTACGCCCCCTGACTGACGCTAATGAGATTCAGGCGATCGCTGCCCGTATTCTAGGCGAATCTCTAGGCGCAAGCCGCGTCATTTACATCGAAGTGTTACCCGGCGGTAAAAAGGTGATCGTTCATAAAAACTACACGAACAGTGTTGCCGAACTGAGCGGACTGTACCATCTAGAAGACTTTGGGCGCAACCTGAGAGATGACCATCAAGCAGGGCAAACGGCGATCGTTCCTGATGTGGCAAACTACCCTAAATACACAGCTAGCCAGAAGGCAAGCTATCTGTCAATCGATATTGCCGCATATATTGATGTGCCGTTGATCAAAAACGATCAATTTGTCGCGTTGCTGGCGGTGCATCAGGCAAACCCTCGCCAGTGGACGGAAGATGAGGTAAAACGGGTCGAGGAAACCGCAGCACAGACATGGGCAGCCGTTGAACGTGCCCGTGCCGAAGCCATTTCGCGTGAGAGCTGCACCGAACTCGAACGGCAACTGCGGAAGTTTAACGCGATCGCCACTGCAATTCCCGATTTTATTTACACCTTTGATTTGGCGGGACGGTTCACGTATGTCAGTCCAGCGTTGCTCAATCTTTGGCAAAAAACTTCGGATGAAGCTTTGGGAAAGAACTTTTTTGAGCTGGATTATCCAACCGATTTAGCGGCCCGACTTCAGCAACAGATTCAACAGACGATCGCCACGCGTCAGCTACTCAAGGATGAAACGCCCTACACTAGCGCAATCGGCATACGCACCTATGAATACATTTTCGTGCCACTTTTGGGCATAAATGGCGCAGTAGAAGCAGTAGCAGGCGTGATGCGAGACATCACCCATGTCTTTGACCAGCTTCGCTTACGCAAACAGGCAGAACAAGCCTTGCGCCAAAGCGAGGAGCAGAGCCGGAATATTCTGGAGAGCATCGCTGAAGCCTTCTTTTCCCTGGATGAGAACTGGCAGTTTACCTATGTGAATCAAGCTGCCGAAACCTTGCTCGATCGCACTCCAGGCGATTTAATTGGCAAGAATTTGTGGTCAGAATATCCAGGACTGATTGGCAATGAGTTGGCGCAGGTTTGCTGGAGCGCCATGCAAGATCGGGCGGCTGCGTCATTAACCGCATTTTACCCGGATCACCATCGCTGGTACGAAGTTCGCACCTACCCCGCCCCAAACGGTATCACTGTTTATTTCAAGAATGTTACCGAGCAGATTCAAACCGCCGCAAACCTGCGTCAATCTGAAGAACGCTACCGGATGCTGTTTGAGTCAATCGACCAAAGTTTTTGCCTCTGCCAAATGCTGTTTGATGAGAACGGTGAACCGATTGATTATCGCCTTCTAGAAGTCAATCCGATGTTTGAAAGAATGACGGGACTTCAGGATGCGGTCGGGAAAACGATACGGGAACTGATTCCAGATATAGAAGCGCATTGGTTTGATATCTATGGCAAAGTCGTGCAGACTGGTGAATCCGTGCGGTTTGAGAATCAATCCCTGGCAATGAATCAGTGGTTTGATGTCAACGCTTTTCGAGTCGGCGAACCGCAAAATCATCAGTTTGCCCTCTTGTTCACCGATACAAGCGATCGCAAACGGGCAGAAGAAATTTTGCGGCGAGCCGCCGAACTTGATGCTTTCCGTGTTTCTCTCACCGATGCGCTTCGTTTGCTTGCCGACCCAATAGAGATTCAGGCTACGGCCAGTCGTTTGCTGGGTGAATATCTCGGCGCGAACCGAGTAGCTTACTTCGAGGTTCGCGGTGCTGATTACGTCGTTGAACGTGACTATGTAAACAAAGCCACACCACTCGCTGGCAATTACCCGATTGATTCGTTCGGCCCCAAGCTGATCGCAGCGTACCGTATCGGTCGCACCGTGTCCGCGTCCGATGTGGAAGCCGATCTCAACCTATCCCCAAGACAGCGAGCAGCCTATGCTGCGATCCAAATTGGGGCATACATCGGCATACCACTGCTCAAGAGGGGCGAGTTCGTAGCTGGGCTGGCAGTTCACACATCCGGGCCACGAGCTTGGACGAAGGACGAAGTGTCCTTGGCGGAAGAAGTAGCAGAGCGCACTTGGGCGGCAGTCGAACGCGCCGACGCCGAAGCCGCCTTGCGCGAATCGGAGGAGAAATACCGCACGCTGTTCGATTCGATTGACGAAGGTTTTTGTCTGGTCGAAGTTTTATTCGACGATGCCAGAAAGGCAGTTGACTACCGCTATCTTGAAACTAATCCGGCCTTCGAGAACATCACCGCGCTCAAAAACGCAATTGGCAAAACCCTCCGCGAGTTGGTGCCGGATATTGAGCCGCACTGGGCAGAAACTCTCGGAAGAGTTGCCAAAACAAGACAGCCCGAACGGTGGGTCAACAATTCCGAAGCGATGGGGTTCTGGTTCGATTTGTACGCTTTTCCGGTGGATGAGCCGGAAGAGCATAAAGTCGCCATTATTTTCAGCAACATCACAGAGCGCAAACAAGCCGAACGACAAGTGGAGTTTCTGACCGAGTTAAGCCGAAGACTCGGCACGGTGACGGATGCAGTGGAAATCAACCGCATCGTCACGCGCGAAGTCGGAACGTTTTTGAATGGGCATCGCTGCTATTATCTTGATGTCATGCCGGACGGCAGACAAGTAACGGTTTTACCCGATTGGCGGCTCGACGGATCAGACCTTGCCGGAACTTACGACCTTACCCTTTTCGGCGCGAAGGAATCGTGGGAGACGGCAGCACATCAAGCGTTCGGGATTGACGACGTGAACACACATCCGTGGACACAAGATTTTGCCGACAATTACACGCTTATCAATATGCAATCCTATGTGATCGCACCGTTTGTCCGTGAAGGGCGTTGGGTGGCTTCGATCGGAGTCAGTTCCAACAAGCCGCGCCATTGGACGGCGGATGAGATGTTGTTGCTGGAAAACGTTGCGGCGCGTGTCGCTCCACTGATCGAACGCGCCCGCGCTGAAGCAGCCTTACGCGACAGTGAAAATCGCTTCCGTATGGCGATCGAAGCTGCTCAATTAGGCACTTGGGACTGGAATCTGATCACCAATCAATTGATTTGGGATGAGGGTTGCAAAGCCATGTTTGGCTTACCACCAGAAGCCGAGAGCAGCATTGAGGTCTTTTTTGCCGGACTGCACCCCGACGATCGCGAACGACTAGAACAGGTGGTGCAATGGACTTTGAATCCAAAAAGTAGCGGCAAGTATAACGTAGAATATCGCACAATTGGGATTCAAGATGGGATTGAACGGTGGATTGCCGCCAGAGGACAGACTTACTTTGATGCTGCCGACAATCCCCAACGCTTTGTCGGCACTGTACTCAACATCACTGAGCAAAAACGCATCCAGGCAGAACGAGAACAACTCCTTGCCCGCGAACAAGCCGCAAGAGAGGCAGCCGATCGCGCCAACCGAATCAAAGATGAGTTTTTGGCGGTGCTGTCCCATGAATTGCGATCGCCTCTCAACCCGATCTTGGGCTGGACGCAGTTACTACAAAACGGCAAACTGAGCGAAGCCCGTAGAGCTGAAGCCTTGAAAATTATCGAGCGCAATGCCAATCTACAGACGCAACTAATCGAAGACTTACTCGACATCTCCCGCATCATGCAGGGCAAACTCAGCCTAACAGCGACTCCACTAAATTTGACTTTTGTGATTTCTGCCGCCATTGAAACGGTGCGTTTAGCAGCAGAAGCAAAAAATATTGCGATCGCTGTCGATCTTGACTCTGAGATCGCTCCGATTTCTGGCGATGCAGCCCGTTTGCAGCAAGTGGTGTGGAATTTGCTTACCAATGCAGTTAAATTCACACCCAACGGCGGACAAGTGACGATTGAACTGCGGCAACTCGACGGGCTAGCTCAGATTCGGGTAATCGATACTGGCAAGGGCATCAATCCACAGTTTTTGCCCCATGTCTTTGAGTATTTTCGGCAAGAAGATGGCTCAACGACACGCAAATTTGGCGGGTTGGGATTGGGGCTAGCGATCGTGCAGCAAATTGTAGAAATGCACGGGGGCACGGTGACAGCAGAAAGTCAGGGTGAGAATCAAGGCGCAACCTTCACCATCCAATTGCCCATCATGCAGCAGGCAAGAGCGATTCCATCCGAGCCAATCCACACACAAATAGAAGCAGAAGTGCCTTTAAACGGCGTTCAAATTTTGCTGGTGGATGATGAACCAGATACCCGCAAGTTTCAGGCATTTGTGCTAGAACAATGCGGGGCAAATGTGACAGCCGTCGCTTCTGGTTTAGAAGCTTTGCAAGCTCTAGAACAGTTCACTCCTGACGTGCTAGTGAGTGACATAGGTATGGCACAGATGGACGGCTATATGCTGATGCAGGAGATTCGATCTCGCCCACTAAATCAAGGAGGAACCATTCGAGCGATCGCACTGACTGCTTATGCCGCAGAAATTGACCGACAAAGAGCACTTCAAGTAGGATTTCAAACTCACATTACAAAACCTGTAGAGCCAGAGAAGTTAGTCAGGGCGATCGCAAGCTTACTATAACGCAATTAACTTTCCGTTTTTTGTGTAAATTGATTATTGATTCAATTAGTTTAGCTTCGTAGAATAGACTTCTTGCATAAGTAGGGAAAAGGGTAAGGGGGAAAGGGAAAAGGAATAAAAAAACCTTTCCCCTGGTTGGTGAGCTTGCCGAACCATAACCTTTCCCCTTTTCCCGCCTCTTGCAAAAGTTACTTTTGCAAGAGGTCTAATGGGTAATCCCCACCCTACAAAATTAGCTAAAATTTCACATCTAAAACACGTACCAAAAAAGCCCATTTATCTGCGGCTTCTTCGATAATTTTAGCCGTGGGTTTTCCCGCACCATGTCCTGCTTTTGTCTCAATTCTAATTAGCGTTGGCGCATCACCTGTGTGAGCCTCTTGCAAAGCGGCGGCAAATTTGAAACTATGAGCAGGGACAACGCGATCGTCATGATCGGCTGTGGTAATTAAGGTTGCAGGGTAAGCTGTATCTGGTTTGATGTTGTGTAATGGCGAATAAGCATACAGCGCCGGAAACTCTTCTGAATTATCTGCACAACCATATTCGGAAGTCCAAGCCCAACCGATGGTAAATTTGTGGAACCGCAACATATCCATAACGCCGACGGCGGGTATTGCTGCACCAAACAAATCGGGACGTTGCGTTATACAAGCACCCACCAATAAACCGCCGTTACTACCACCTGCGATCGCTAGCTTCTCAGTCTTAGTATACTTGTTAGCAATCAACCATTCAGCAGCGCCAATAAAGTCATCAAATACATTCTGCTTTTTATCCTTTATTCCTGCTTGATGCCATTCTTCGCCGTATTCTCCACCGCCGCGAAGATTAGCCATAGCATAAACTCCACCCATCTCCATCCACACCAACAGACTCACAGAAAAACTAGGTGTCATTGAGGCATTAAAACCGCCATAAGCATAGAGATAAGTAGGATTATTTCCATCTAATTTAATCCCTTTTTTGTGGGTAATAAACATTGGCACTCTAGTACCATCTTTGCTGTGATAAAAGACTTGTTTTGTCTCGTACTCATCAGGATTAAAATCTACCTGCGGCTGACGGAAAACCTCACTTTTTCCTGTCACCATATCGTAGCGATAAATAGTGCCTGGTGTGGTAAAGCTAGTAAAGCTATAAAAAGTTTCAGTATCATAACGCTTACCATCAAAGCCTCCAGCTGAACCGAGTCCTGGTAGTTCTACCTCTCGAATAAACGCACCTTTGAGATCAGAAATTTTGATTTGACTGTGAGCATCTTTGAGGTAATCAGCAACGAACTGATTGTTAAGTATACCGACACTTTCCAAAGTTTCTGCTGATTGGGGAATAATTTCTTGCCAATTTTCTGGTGTAGGGTTTTTGGTATCAATTGCAATCACTCTTCCCCGCGGTGCATTTAAATCTGTGCGAAAATAAAACACGCTATCATCATTGTCGATAAAGCTATAATCTGCCTCAAATTGGTTAATTAGTTCTACGACTTCCGCATTAGCGTTAGTCAAATCTTTGGAAAAAACCAAATTTTTGGAATCAGTACCCTGCCAAACCGAAATTATGAGATAGCGTCCATCTTCAGTCACGCCACCACTAAAACCCCATTCTTTTTGGTCAGGACGATGATAAATTAAAACGTCTTCTGATTGAGGTTTACCTAGTTGATGATAGTAGAGCTTTTGATAATAGTTGACATCTTCTAATCGAGTTTTTTCATTTGGTTCATCGTAGCGACTGTAGAAAAAACCTTGATGATCGTGTGTCCAAGATGCGCCAGAAAATTTAATCCACTTCAGGTGGTCTTGAAGGTCTTCACCAGTTTCAACATTGCGTATTTTCCACTCTTGCCAATCAGAACCGGAGGAGGATAAACCATAAGCTAAAAGTTTCCCATCCTCGCTAATCGACAATCCCGAAAGAGCAACAGTGCCATCTTCTGAGAGTTTATTGGGATCGAGTAAAACTTGGGGTTGGTCATCGAGGGTTTTCAAGGTGTAAAAAACACTTTGATTTTGCAGTCCATCATTTTTAAAATAAAAGTAACGTTCGCCTTCTTTAAAAGGAATACCATATTTTTCATAATCCCAAAGTTTGGTAAGGCGCTGTTTAATTTTTTCTCTAGCAGGAATTTCACTCAGGTAGCCAAAAGTAACTTGATTTTGTGCCTCAATCCAAGTTCTTGTTTCTTCGGAATCAGGATCTTCTAACCAACGGTAAGGATCTGCGACTGAAGTACCGTGATAGTCATCGACTTGATTACTCTTATGGCTGGTTGGGTAAGTGAGATTTTCAGAAGAAGGCATAGTCTTAGGTCAAAGTGCTTCTTTACATACTACAAAGATAGACCCAAGACTTGGGGCAATACTACTCGGTTTTTGGATTTTGAACTCAGAATTGGGTTTGGGGAAAAGGTTAAAGGTTTTTTCTTTGCCTTTTCCCCAAAACCCGACAAGTATTGAGACTTGGGGTATACACTCTAATTGTTCTCAAAAAGAAAGCCCCGTCAGAAGCCGGGGCTAAACGTGCTATTTTTGCTTATAGAACAATTGTACTATTAAATAATAGTATTAGCTTTAATCGAGGTAGAAGCGTGTAGAGTTTTCCCTAAAATCGAAGTCTTTTGGTTGATTTAGTTAACGAGTTTCTCTCCTTTGAGCATCCGTGCTGCGGCTTCAAGTAGAGCTTCTTCGAGATAGGGCTTGGTAAAGTAGCCACTAGCACCGAGTTGAGCGGCAATTTGTCTGTGCTTGTCTGCACCGCGCGAGGTGAGCATTGCGATCGGTAAGTGGTTGAGGTTAGAGTCTTTCTGGATGCGAGAGAGTAATTCCAGACCATCGCAACGGGGCATTTCAATATCGCAAAATACGATATCGCAAGGCAGACCAGAGCGGAGTTTATCCCAAGCTTCCTGACCGTCACGTGCCTGTTCTACGCGATAACCGGCTTTATTAAATGTCAGGGATAGCAATTCTCGAACTGTAATTGAGTCATCAACAATCAGCACTGTCGGGTCAATCTTCGCGGGAGAGGTATCTGGAGGAGTGAGTTTTTGTTGCCAAGAATTGCCACCAGCTTGTGTAGAAATCCGTCCCTGGAAGATGTCAATAATTTCCAGTACATCAGCAATGGGCATAATCCGACCATCACCCAGAACTGTAGCACCAGCTACACCAATGGGTTTAGGTGCTGGCCCTTCAAATTGCTTAATTACAATTTCTTGTTCGCTTAACACCAGGTCAATCTGTAGAGCAATCAGGGTATTTGCCGATCGCACCACAACCACAGAAACCATATCATCATCTCTGGTGCCGCCATAGACATTACCGCGACTGATTTGGCGATTGAAGGTTAAAAGTTCCTTCAGGGGTCGGAATGGTAGCACCGTATCGCGCCAGGAAATAAATGATTGCCCATTGGCATCGTGCTGAATATTTTTGACTGGAATATCTAGCGTATCTTCTACACCGTCCATCGGGAAGGCGATCCTGGAGCGATCGGAGACGCAGCAGAGAGCTTTACAAATACTTAGAGTCAGTGGTAAACGAATGGTGAAGGTGGTTCCTTTGCCGATCGCAGAATCGGTGTTCACTGTTCCCCGAATTTCGCTAATCTCGGAGCGTACTACATCCATACCCACGCCACGACCGGAAATTTCATCGGCTTGGTCTTTGATCGTAAAACCAGATTGGAACAGCAAATCGTAGACTTCTAGGCGAGACATGGCTTTTGCTTGCGCTTCTGTAATCATGCCAATCTTCACCGCCTTAGCCTTGACCTTTGCAGAATCTATGCCTGCGCCATCATCACCGACGGAAATGATCGTTTGGTTGCCTTGGTGGAAGGCGCGGATAGTAATGATTCCCACGGGTGGTTTACCAGCAGCTTGCCTCTCTTCTGGAGTTTCAATACCGTGAGCGATCGCATTATTCAGCATATGAGTTAATGGATCGGTCAGATGATCCAAAATCATCTTGTCAATTAAGGTATCGCCACCTTCAATTACCAACTCTACTTGTTTGCCGCACTTGATGGCGTTGTCGCGCACTCCACGCCGCCAGCGATCGATAGTTTGGGCAAAAGGAACCATTCTCGCTCTAGTTAATCCCTCTTGTAACTGGGTGGTGACTTGGCGGAACTGCCTTGCGACTCGCTCGGTTTCTTCGGTAACAAAATCAATGTCACTAGCTGACTCACGCACTCGCACAATGCGCTCAATCATCTGTTGTGAAAGTGTGTGGAAGGGAGTAAAACGATCCATTTCTAGCTCGCTAAAACCTCTATCAGCGTTGGAATCAGGGTCTTGTAAGCCAGGTTCTTTCTTTTTGCGTCCAGCTAACAGAGAGGCTTCTAGTAGCGATCGCTCGTACAACTCTTGCATCCTTGCACCCACATCCGAGAGTTGTTGTACCTGAATCAACAAGTTATCTAATGACTGCCGCAGCCGTTCATGATCCTGCTCTAAGGTATTGCGATTTACCACCAGCTCCCCAACTAAATTACTCATATCGTCCAGTTGCTTAACTGGAACCTTCATTGTTTCTTCAAATCTCGCAGCCCGACGAGTAGAGGGGCGCGTAGTTTTGCTGGCGTTCGATTTTACCGAGGGTGAATGAGATATTGTTTGATCTGCTTCTGCCAGCAACTTCTCCAAATCACCAAATTCATCTTTTATCGTTGGTGACGGAATAGGATTTTTAGCTAAAACTGGTTGAATGTCCAAAGGCTGGCGTTGCCGTAGCCCGTCGTAAACATTGCTGTCGTTATCTGTACCTAGCAATTCTTCTAGGGCAGCAAAATCTACTTCTGGTATCTCCTTAACTTTCGGGATAGGTGCTACTTCTTCTCCTAGTAATGCTTCCAAGTCTGCAAATTCATCATCTGGAGCAACTTCTTCAATGGTTTCTGTAGTGGCTAATTCTTCAGTCGGCGAAATAATAGCATTTTCTCCCTCTGAGACTACTGCAACTTCAGATGTCTCTCCTAGATCCCACAATTCGGTTTCTATATCTTCCTGAATAACCGTTTGTGTGAAGTCATTGAAGGCTTCTGAGTCAATGGTTTCCGCCTTCTCTCCTAATTCTTCCTGGTTTACTACTTCTACCAGAGCCGTTTCTGTAAATAATAAATTATTTTCAAAAAGTGTATTTTCTACGAATTCAAAGGTTGTTTCTAAATTATTATTCTCATCACTATCTAAAACTTCTGAGCTTGTCTGTTGTGAATCTGAAGTTTCACCAAAACTGATAGTTTCTGATACACCCACAGAATTCTCTGCGGTTTCCATCTGAATATAGGTGGAGTCCGTTACTACATCTTCAAAAATTAGTTGTGGATTTTCATCGAAGGAGCCGAACAAATTTTCTGGCTGTGTTTCTGGTGAAGTTGAATCTGAAGTTTCACCAAAACTAATAGTTTCTGATACATCCACAGAATTCTCTGCGGTTTCCATCTGAATATAGGTGGAGTCCGTTACTACATCTTCAAAGAGTAGCTGTGGATTTTCATCGAAAGAGCCTAATGAATTAACTTCCAGATCAACACCAGATATTTCTGTGGGCTGATTAGTAAATTCTGGAGCAAAATCTAAAGCTTCTGGTTGTTGTGGTCTAATAACTTCTTCCTCTGGATGCTGTGCGAACGAGGGCGTTTCAGTCGTAGAAGCATCGTTGATTACAGGGGAAATAGTTGAGCTAGTCGGTGCTAATTCAGCAAATAAATCATCTCCATCATCTGATGATAATATCAAATCTAGCTGCTCTTGATGCTCGAAATTGATATCAAAATCTTTTTCTAGATCAAAACTGGCTATAGGAGAAGATATGGACTGTTGAGTGTCGGCAAAAATGTCATCAGCCGCCACACTAAACAAGCTCTCATCTAATGCCCTTTCTACATTCTGCTCAATTAAGGAATCGAATTCGTCCTTTTCCTCTGTGATTTCCTGATTCCAGAAGTTGCTCAGATCATTTTCTGATTGAGAAAACTCAGGTGCTGTTGTAGGAGATGTATCAAATAAATCACCGATTTCTGGTTCACTTGTTGGCAGTAGTGTCTGTTCTCCCATTTCAGCAAATAGGTTGTCTAAAGATAAGCCTGTTTGCTGGGGTAATTCTATGTAATCACTAGGGGTAATTTCTTCTACCCAATTTGCATTTCTAGTTTCTAAGAATAAGTTATCAAAATTGTTTTGTTGGTTGGTAGATAGTTCCACACTGGCGAAGGACTCAGTTTCTGGTTGAGTGACTTCACCTGTTGGCAATGGTTGTTCATCATCTAGTGGCAGTGTCAATAAATCTTCAACTACACTATTTTGGGCAATCTCTTCAAGAGTCTGGTTTGGATCGCTAGGAATATCAATAAATTCTTCTAAAATTTCTGGAGAAGAAGAGTCGAAATTTATATCAAGTACGTTAATATCACTTAACTCTACAGTCGTAGCAGCTATTTGTTGATTTTGCGGTTCTGAATTCTCTTTTTCTAGGAAATTGTCGCCAAATAACAAGGATAAATCTTCTGCCGCAGTTGTAGTTGTTGGGTGCTGCGCGTTGCTTGTGTCTTCATCAAAGGAGAGTAGATCGGATAAATCGCCATCAACAGCATCAGTGCTACTGAAATCAATTCCAAAGTCATCGGTGGCAACAATATCTAAGGTTTCTTCTTGATGCCAGCTTTCATCTAGTTCGGGAGTTTCACCTTCAAATAAATCAGCAAGGGTATTTAACTCAGCTATTCCTACCTCTGGGCCATTGGGGTCAAGATTGTTACTGACTGGATGTGCTTCGTCATGTGTGGTGAAAGTAAGACTAGTATGAGTTGCAGCGTTTAGTTGTGTTTTTTGTAACTGGAGAGAGGGGCGATCGCCCTTGACGTTGGCGTAGCCAGCTGCGCGATCGCTACTATCTTCGTCTAGATTCAGTTCTTCAGTTGTCTGGATTGACAGCTCGGTGTTAGCAGATATTGGCTCTGATTGTGTTAAAACCACAGACTGTTCATCAAACAAATCAGGGGTAATTTCTAATAACTCAATTTCTGCAACGCTCAAAAGTGCTTCTAGTTGCTGACTAATTGCAATTTCGGCTTCTCTACCTTGCAGAACTAATTCTTGAGCTTGTTTGATTTCGGTAATGACAATTTTAGCTAAAGTCAGATAACTATTTTCCGGATTTGCGATCGCACTGCCTGCTGCTTGACACAAACCACACCACTTAGGCAAATTCCAAGTCTCACCAAGTTTGACTAACTGGTGACAGCATTGCTGGAGGTTTTGCCGAGTTGAGGAGGTTGTGGTTTGCTTAAATAATTGCAACATTTCCCGTAGTGTTTGCAGCACCTGGGCTTGAAACTCGCTCCAATTATTATTTTCTTTAGCGGTAACTGGTAATAGCGCAGGGTTAGTGAGTTTGTGAGGGTCACGCACTTCCTGTGATCCTACCAAGTCTGGAGATTCCTGATGGCTTTCTTCCGCCAAACTAGGAATATCTCGCCGCAGGAAAAGTTCTGTAAGGGTGGAGACATTCTCTACAGAAGTTGTAAGTTCTGTTGCGTCAGGACTGGTGGCTGCTCCACTCTTTGCTTGTTCTACAAGTAGTTCTAGATGCTGATACAGCCATTGAAAGACTGGCTCAGTTTCTGACATCAAAGTATTAGCTGCATCTTCGGAAAGACCATAAGGCCCACTCAAATGCTCTAACAGCGATTTTAGGGTATCAGATACACCAAGAAATAAAGACTCTAACTTTTGGTCAATCTGAACCGGATTATCTTTAAGAACTTTGAAACAATCTTCCAGACGGTGGGAGGTATGCTGGATGCTAGTCAATCCAAGCATCGCGGCTCCTCCTTTAATGGAGTGAGCCGCCCGGAAGACCTCACTGATCATTTCCGGGTCGTTCAGGGTACCTTCTAAATTCAGCAAGCCTTGCTCAATGGTATTCAGGTGATCCCTGGCTTCTTCAATAAAGTAACCCAAAATCCGCTGTTGTTGTTCCGGCAGCATAGTTTTTTAGTCAAGAGTCATTAGTCATTAGTTATTAGTCATTGGTCATTGGTCACTTGTACTGAGCGTTGCCGAAGTATTGGTCATTAGCAAATAACAAAGAACAAAGGACAAATGACAATTTATCTGGTTTCCATTGTTTCCACTCGGAAACGCTCAACGGAGGCGATTAAGTCACGGGATACACCTACTAAGTGTTGTAGGGCACCTGAAACTCGCTGTGCTTCTTGGGAAGTTTCTTGCGCGGTCAGTTCTACTGATTGCATTACATGAGCGACGGCGCGGGAGGTTTCCGTTTGTTCCACAGTGTCGCTGGTAATAGAGCGCACAAGAATATCGATGCGATTCGCCACTTGAATAATGTTTTCGAGCGATCGCTTGGCATCTTCTGCCAATTTTGTCCCTTTAATTACTTGTTGTGTGCCTTCTTCCATCGCGGTCATTACAGAGCCTGTTTCGCTTTGGATTTGCATCACAATTTGTTCAATTTCCTTGAGGGATTTAGCAGATTTATCTGCTAGCTGGCGCACTTCATCTGCGACGATCGCAAACCCGCGTCCCGCTTCTCCTGCCCTTGCTGCCTCAATACTAGCATTGAGTGCTAGTAAGTTTGTTCTGGAAGCAATTTGAGAAATCAACGCTACAATTTTAGAAATTTCTTGCGAAGATTCCGCCAGTCGCTTCACTTTCCGAGTGGTTTCGGCAACGGTTTCGCGAATTTCTAAAATCCCTGCCACGGTATTTTCTACTGCTTCGCCACCTTTGAGAGCGATCGTACTAGCATCACGAGCAACGGTTTCAGCTTCCCGCGCCGCCTCTGCTACCCGTTGAATCGAGTCAGTCATCACCTGTACAGAATTCAGCGTTACTGCTAACTCTTCTGCTTGGCGCAAGGCATCACTAGATAAGGCTCTAGCAAAAGTTTCAGAGTTGGTTGCCCCTTTTGTTACATCCTTCGCCGCCACTTTTACCTGTTGAACGATATCCCGCAGGTTTTGAATTGTCAAATTAAAGGCATCAGCTACGGCTCCGAGTACGTCGGCTGTCACTTCCGCCTGGACTGTTAAATCGCCTCTAGCAGCACCTTCCACATCATCCAAGAGACGAATCACCTGACGTTGCAGGTTTTCTTTGGCTTCCTCTTGTTCATCGGCTTTGCGTTGGGCTTCACTTGTGGTTGTGAAAATTACCCGCGCCATTTCATTAAAGCCAGTGGATAAATGCCCCAATTCATCTTCAGAAAACACTGTAGCTTGAGCATTCAGATTTCCTTGACGTACAGCTTCAAACTGAGCTTGGAGATCATCTGTTGTGCGCCGAATTTGTTTCAGCGTCAGATTTCCCATGAAGCCTGCGGTAGCAAAACCTGCAATCCCAGCTGCCAATGACATTGCCCAGCCTGTGTTTCGTACTGATTCTCGTTGTTGGGGTGGCGAAAATGTGGTGGCGACAAAGCTAACTGTGGCTACAACCAGCGCTGAAACAATGCCCACACTGCCAGCAATTAACCATTGTTTCCTTTCTATCGAGGCATTTTCTAAGGGTGCTAACCATCCTTGTTCGATGCTGACATTGGGTTCTAGTTTCGAGGCATCTGTTTGGCTAAAGACTGGAACGGCTTCATGGGAACCAGTCATTGAGAATAGTTCTTCTTCGCGATCGGCTGCATTACTAGGAAAAGCCTCTACGACTTGAGAGCGTCCAGTCTCACTAGTTTCCACTGGAGCAGAATGCATTGCGAGATCGCCGAAGTTAGAATCTCCTTCAAGCAGGTCAAACCCTGGGATATTGCCTAAATCGTCAAATTCCTCAAAGTCATCTAAAAACTCGATATTGCTCTTAGAATTTTCTCCATTCAGTATATTAGTTGAGTCTTCATAAGAGTTTAAACCCTCTGAGCCAAAGGCTGACTCAAATGCTTCCATATCAAAATTTTCATCGTCATCAAAGCTATTTTGACTGATGAATTCACTTGATTTGAACTGTTTCTCTTTTAGAGGTAAATTACTGCTTAAAGATGAAGATTCATTAGATAAATCTGGCTTAAAAGGTGACTCTGCTTCCAAATCTGTTGATTTTAACCAATTATGTGCTTTGGTTTCAGGCAAATCCTCTTGACTGCTGTCTTCCAAATTATTTGTTGTTGGCAAACCATTTCCAAGTTCTTCTGAAACAATCAGTAAAGTTTCGTCTCCAAAACGAGATTTTTTATATTCTAAATTTCCAATATTCTGATCTGGAAGCTTTAGCTCACTCAACAAATCAGGGAAATTATTCTCGCTATTACTAATTTTTGAATTCGCAAATGAAGAGTTATTATTGTCAATAGTTGAATTTTCGTGAGAAGAATTTATCCCATTATCTGAAAACTGACTATTTACTAATGATTCTTCCAGATTATCTTCTGATATCTCCTCCTGCCAAAAAGCAGGTAACTCTAATTCTGTGTTCTCCTCCCAACGGTGATTTGGCTCTTGTTCCTGTGATTCTTCATCCAAAGCAAAAGGGTCGTCACCAAAAGGTGTGGAAGAATCTGATATTTTTACTGTTCCAATACTATCTTCTGTGGGTATGTCAAATGGGCTTTTTGAAGATATCTCTTCAACGTCATTCACAGTTTCTTCATGCTTTCCAAAAAAATTCAAATCAAGGTTATTGCTGTCAAACTCCTCACTAGCGCTCAAATCTTCTAATTCTGGTTCTTTATATGCCAGTGGATCGGACATTTCTGAGGAATTTATTTGCTCTTGACTTTTTGATGTATCAATCTGCCCACCGAATGACTCTAAATATTGATTGATATTCTCAATTCCATTATTGGCAAAACCAATAATTTCTTGATCGTTAGTCAAGCCTAATACCTGTTGATATTCTTCTTTTGCTACATCATACTGCTGTAAAACATAGTAGATGTGACCCCTTAACAAATGGGAATTGGGGTCATCTGGTAAATTTTGCACCACTTGGTCAACTAAAGTGGCCGCAACCTCATAATTCCTTTGAACATAGGCGGTCATCGCCTGTTGATATGTTGGCTCGTAATTATCAATACTTGCTGCCATTTCCTCCTCCAATTTCATCCTGCCCACCGCGCACTCCGTACAATTGCCATTTGATCGAGCAGTCGTAGACACTGATTGTTTTTAGCACCTAATGACCACTCTCCACGTAAAAATGGGGCCATTGTATCAGGAACACTAGTTGGTGGCATGAGATTCTGGACATCCAGCCAATCCATACCACCGATTTCCTCTACTGCTAAACCTACTATTGTGTCTTGCTCTTCAATGGCAATCACCGAAATTTCAGCTCTATCCGTGTTTAATGCACTCGCTTCCCCTAGAAATTGACCCAAATCGGCCACCCAAATAACTCGACCTCGTAAATTTAGAGTACCCAAAAGTAAAGGAGAAGCATTAGGAATCGGGGTGATTCTATCAGGACTTAGTTCAATTACCTCCCGGATGCCAGTTGCTTGTAGTGCAAACTCCTGATGCGAGGGAATGTAAAACCTCAAATGTAACTCACCTTCAGGACTTTCTACTTGTAATTCTGGTCGAAAGTGGTCTTGACCGCCGCCACTTAAAAAGTCCGGTTTGCTGACCATGTTGTTTTTATCCTTATCCTCGCAGCAGTTGTTTGACTGTTCCTACCAACTCGGTTGGTTGAAACGGTTTGGCTATGTAAGCGTCTGCACCCTGTTTCATACCCCAATAGCGATCGAATTCTTCGCCTTTGGAAGAACACATAACCACTGGGACATTTTGGGTTTTTGGATCGGATTTTAACCGCCGACAAACTTCGTAGCCGTTCATTCGGGGCATGACAATATCTAATACCACTAAATCTGGAGGTGCTATTTGAATTGCCTCTAATGCTTCTAATCCGTCACTGGCATGGGTAACTGTTAGGCCAGTTGCTTTCAGGAGGTCTGTAATCATCTCCCTTTGCGCGATACTGTCTTCCACAATCAGAACTGTGCTCATAAGTGTCTATTTACCTCCTGATGTAGACGTTCCTAATTGGAACATTCCCTGATTCCTCCGCAAGTATTAACTGTATAAATTAATTTTATGTCTTGACTATTTTCCCGGAGATTGATGTTTCACTGAGTTAGCTGACTCTGTGATAACATCTTTTTACTCATCTTTTAGTAGATCAACAAATCTTTGATCTCTTTATATGCCCCACAGATGAAGGAGCAATCAATTCAAAATTCAAAACTTGTACTGAGCGACTTGTGCCGAGCGAAGTCGAGGTAAGCCGAAGTATTCAAAATTAAAGAACTTCTGCCTCCTCTTTCCCAATGCCCAATTTTCATTAGTTTTTGATATATTTCTCCAAAAGCATGAGTAACTCGGTGTCTGTAAACGGTTTTGTCAAATAATCTGTTGCCCCAACCATGCTAGCTTTGACTCGATCAATAAAACCATCTTTCCCAGTAAGCATGATAATCGGTGTCAGCCGAAATGCTGTTGAATGTCGCAGCATGGAGCAAACCTCGTATCCTTCCAATTCCGACATGGCGATGTCGCACAAAATTAAATCCGGTTTGAGTTGAAAAACCAGACTCAGTGCTTCTAAGGGATTGGTGAAAGCGATCGCTTCATAACCTTGTGGTTGTAAGATGGAATTTATAGTCTCACCGATGGCGATCGCATCGTCAATACATACTATCCGCCCCCTTGGTTTTCTTTTCAATTCCTCGCTAACCGTGTGGGTATTTGGTAGATTTGTTTCTGAATATACCAGTTGTAACCAACTTTGTTGCACGTATGGGTATATTGCCTTAGCAACTGTCAAAATGTCTCGGTTGAGATAACGAGCCAGTTGACGCAAAGATGTTTTACCATCAGCCCAATGTTGTAGCTTATTCACGGTTGCTTCTGGCAAGGAAGATTGTAGCTGAACTTTGTCAGATAGTACTGGTAATTGTTCTGGAGACTGAATGTGTGGATACAGCTGCTTCCACTCTTGCAGCTGCTTCGTAATTTTTGTCACAAATGGAGCAATCTCGAAAGTGTTTAATTGCGGGGCAAGTGGGACACCCTGATGGAAAATGAAGTTACCTTGGGATAAACTCAGCAGGTCAAAGAGAGTTTCATGCAGTAAGCCCTGAATGATACTACCAGCTATCTTTGGGTTGATGATATTCCGCTCCAAGAGCGCCCAAAGATAGGCATACTCTGGCGCGTCGGTTGGTGGTAAGGAAAAAAATTGTTTGTCGGTGAGTCGCGTCTCAACTCGATAATGACGTAAATAATCGTTAATTCTGGACAAACTACTCTCGCCTTCTTGGCAATAGATAATTTGACCATTCAAGAAAAAGACGAACCAAGACTGTTGTTTAGGGCGATAAATGCTTGCTCCCTCTCCACCTAGTTTGTTGTGATGGTGAGAGCTATGAGCTTCGACCCATAATTGCCCAGTTCGTTGCCCCAACTCAATCAATTGCAGAATACTGCAAATATCAATTTCATTTAAATTTCCCTGCATTTAGCTAAAAAGTACTCCTTAAGTTTTGCGGAATTCTGACCTCTTGTTTAAGTATTGATTATGGATTATTGGAAAGATTGTTACTCTATTTTTATTGTCATTAGGGAATACATTAACCTATAAACCTTCATCTTTCGTAATACACTTCGATAAAGCTAGTGTTAACACGGAAGTCATCATCACTGTCATCAGTACAAAATATAAAGGCGCGACCAGATCGCTTATATAAGTATCAAGACGTAATATCTCGCGTCTATAGTTTTGTCTGTCTTGTTTTCCTAAACTCCGGTTCAGTGACACAAGTTAACAGAATTATTTAAGATATATCCCAAAACATAAACTTTAAGTGCATCAATAAAGGACTAACGGTGTGCTGTATTTAGCAGAAGTACAAAAACAGAAAGGTGGTTTACTTAGCGGCGGTGCAAAAACCGAACTGAAACTGCTAGCTTGTCAGCGAACTGACCAGAATTGGAGTACTGTGTCGGAAGAAGTGATTGCTGCTGAGGACGCAAGCAAATTAAATGATGGGGCTTTGGTACTAGTTGAACTGAATCCGAATCGTCAAGTGCAGCGAATTCAAGAAGCTGGTCGTCCACTAGTCAACATTTTGCAGAATTTTTCCCGCCAGTTGGAGAAATTTAAGCTCAAGGAAGATGAAATTGATCAGTGGAAACAGTCGCTAACATTTCAGGCGCAAGAGTTGAATCGCCGTGAAATGGACATGGAAGTACGCTCGGAACAGTTGCAACAGTTGGAGGAAGAGTTGCAACATTTGGAGGAGCAAAAGCAGGAAGTTGACACTTCCCGCCAGGAAATTGAACGATTACAAGGAGAAGTTGAGCGCAACCGCCAAGAGTTGGAAGGCGCTTGGGAGCATTTACGGGGTGAGCAGCGTCGTCTAGAGGAACGTCTTGCGGATTTTCAACCAGGGACAGTTTTAGATGAGGAGCAAAGTCGGGTAATGAGTGAGTTACTCGATCGCTTGTCTAGTCGTGTTGTTCCCACGGAAACAGTCAGAGAACACCTGCGTCTGGCCTTTGAATTGATCGAAAAGCAGCAAGCGACTCTGATCCCGCACTGGCAAAAACTAGAGGAGCAAAAAACTACGATCGCTCAACAGCAAGAAGAAGTAAAGCTATTGTCACAAACTTTTAGCGATCGCCAAAATGCATTGCAAGAAGCACAAAATTCTTTAGTTCAGCAAACAGCCCAATTACAGATAAATACAGCAGACCTTACCAGCAAGCAAGAGTATGCTCGACTAGTTAAAGAGCAGTTACGAAATGCCGAAGAGTTATATCAACAGATGCATTCTTTAGCGGCAACATCTGGTGATGTAGTTCTCGGCAAGCAAGCGGATGTGGAGGCTTTGGAGAAAATGCCTTTAGAAGAACTACAAAAGATCGTCCAAGACTTGCAGTATAAGTTAGAAATCGACGCTAGCTTTGTTCACGATCAAGAACAAGAACTAAAATATAAACAAGAAGCTATAGAAGAACTCCAAACTAAAATAAATAATGCAGCTGACCATGACCACATTAATCTGGAACTGGAACTAACTGATGAAAAAGACCTTTATCAGATGCTAAACTCCAGTTTGGTGGGACAACGCCGGAATATGCTCCAGCATCAGAAGTTTCTTAAGCAACACCAAGCTGTACTGCTACGGCGACAAGGACATACTGTTGTTGAAGAAGAAGAAAGCAACAACAAAATTAATTTAGAACCGCTTTTATTACAAATTGAAACCCAGCGACAACAATATTCACAAGAAATTCAAAAGCTGGAACGTGAGATTGAGCAAATTCGTTCTGGTATTGAGCTAAATCAGGGAATGATTGACAATCAAACTCACGATCTAGATGAAAAGCGCCAAGAATTGAAAGCGATTGAGGAAAATTTGCTATCCCTACGAAGAACAACTGCTGAATTATCTGGTCGAGTGAATCTTTATCAAGAAGCACTACAACCAATTCAAGATTCTCTAGATGGATTACGGCAAAAGCTGCAAGGAATTGCAGAATCTTTGGATCAATTCCAAGAAACTGGTGATTATCAAGTCCAAGCGATCGCTCAGTTGCGTCATACTCTCCAGAGTTTAATGCCTCAGCCGGAATTACTAGCTTCTTAACAAGTTTTGGGGCTTTAGCCTAGCTAAAGCCCAAGTACGAACTAGGAGTTTAGTTATTACTCTATAAATAAACTAGATTCTACATTAAAAAACTCTCCCAGTTTACGAGCTTGTTCTGTATTTATCTTCTCTTGTCCATTTAAAATATTATCAACCAAAGTTTTTGTCCCTAAAACTGATACTAAATCATCTCTACTTATCTCAGATTGTTCTAAAATAAATAACAACATAGACGTAGGATTATTTTGCTGGCTTGACTGATAATATTCTTGTTCAAACTTTTCAATTAAAGTAACTAATAACTGATAAAGCTCGTCTTCTTCTGGGGTGCGTTCCCGGTGCATTAAATCTTCCACTATCCCTAAAGCTTGTTCGTTTTCAGTTTCACTTTTTATAAGTTTGGGAAGATAAGCTGTTAATAACTCCTTGTATTTATCTGGATTAAAAGTAAGGGTCATTTTTCCAGTTCTCCTTATCATATTCGGTATGGGTGAGGATATATTTAATATAAATTAACTGCCCTTCATAATCTATACTAACAATCAAGCGATATTTATTTCCTTTAATATTGAACACTGTAAAGTTACCAACAGCTTCAGTTTTAATAAAAATTTGCTGTACTTCAACTAAATTTGACCATTTCGCTTTAGTAGCAACCTTATACCAATTGCTTAATGCTTCCTGACAATCTGCATGGTTTTCTGCATATTCTCTTAAGATTCTAAAACTAATAATGTGCATCGTCCCTAATAACAAAAAGATTTTAAATAACTACTTAAAACAGATCCAGTCGGCTTTTACTTGAGTGATCGCACTTAAAGCTTGATAGCGCCAATTGCGTGCAGCAGCTTCATTATTTACGGATAATATACAGAATCTTGTATAAATTCGCAGGTAAGTTTATGGCAGAAATTCAAATCGGAATCGAAGGTGAAGGCGCACCAGCAGCCGCCGAGGCTTTGCTAGAAATCCCTGGAATATCGGGAAGCTATGAAGTACCGACGCAAAGAGAGGGAACTCTCGCCGCGATCGCTACTATTGTCGGCATTGTCGGTGGTGTTGCGGCTTTAGCTGAACAAATCCGCAAATGGTATCAAGAATGGCATAAATCTCATCCAGGAAAGCAATTTGATGTGGTAATTCTTGACCCTGATACTGGAAACAGGATTTTACTTGAAGAAGCTACTATAGAGGAAATCACGGAAATCCTCAAATCTATCAGCAAATAAGTGCAAACTATCCGCATTCAACTTCGGGAAAGTACGCAGGAAACTGTTGAACTCAGGTATTGGCTACCTCAAATAAAGCACTATGAATCACGTCGCCTGAAATTAGCAGAAATCGCTGATTTGCTCAAGCAAGGCGAACGAGATTACTATAAACTGCTGCCCAATTTACGAGGAATCGGGCAGCAGTTATTTTTTTGGTTGGATGGGGATGGACGCTGGTTGAGTCGGGGAATTGCTAACTGTCGCGGTGAGGGGTTGGTAATTGCCATTGATACTGATAAAAAACTGGCACATCTACCTTGGGAAGTGCTGCATGATGGTGAGGATTTTTTGGTCAAGCGCGTTAATCCAGTGGTGTTACCTCTGCGCTGGATTGAGAAAGAAACGGCAGGGTTTTCTGTGGAAGCACGACAATTGCGAGTATTGTTTATGGCAACCGACCCGGAAGATGTGGAACCAAAGTTAGAGTTTGAACAGGAAGAAGCGAGAATTCTGGCAGATACGCGAGATTTTGCTGTAGATTTGCGGGTGGAAGAAAGCGGTTGCGTCAGCGAGTTGGGTAAGGTGTGGAGTCGCTATCTTGATGATTTTGATGTGTTTCACCTGACAGGACACGCCTCAATTAAAGATGAAGCACCTTACACGCCTTACTTTATCACTGAGACGGAAATCGGGGAACGCCACGAAACCACAGCCGCAGAACTGGCGGAAGTCTTTCGGTTTCGCTTTCCCAAATTGGTGTTTTTATCTGGGTGTCGGACTGGACAAGCACCAGATAAAGGGGCTGTCCCTTCGATGGCTGAGGCACTAATTGCCCAAGGGGCTAGGGCGGTTTTAAGTTGGGGGCGGCCTGTGGAAGATCGGACAGCTACAGCCGCCGCCGCGCACCTCTACGGCAAATTGGCGGCTGGATATGAATTAGCCCAAGCACTCGCTAGCACTTACCAGCAGTTGTTTAAACAGAATGTGCGTGACTGGCATTTGTTGCGGTTATATATTCAGGGAGAGTGTCCCGGTGCGTTGGTGGATGTGTTGGGAGATGTGCCACCCTCAGCGCCGGAACCTGCTTATCAACAGTTTTTAGATCCCGATACCCAACAGGTGCGGGTGGCGAAACCCTCTGAGTTTGTTGGGAGACGGCGGACTTTGCAACGTTGTCTCAAAGCGATTCGCACTTCATTAGGGGTACTCATTCACGGACTGGGGGGTGTGGGTAAGAGTACTGTGACGGCGCGACTTCTGGAAAGGATGGTTGGCTATCACAGGCTGGTGAACTTTCGGCAACTGGATGAGGACAAACTGCTCAAAACCCTTGCTGAACAATGTACCTCGGAACGGGGGCATGAAATTCTCAATGGCAAGTTACCCTTGATGCAGCGTCTCACCAAGTTTTTCACTGAAGGACTCAATACCAAAGAACAGCGCTTTGCCTTTGTGCTGGATGACTTTGAGGCTAATTTGGATTTACGAAATGGGGTTTATGTCTTGCAACCACAAGTTGTGGATGTACTGCTGTCGTTGCTGAAGGCGATGCAAAATTCCCAACTTCCCCACAAGGTAATTATTACCTGTCGCTACAATTTCACATTGTCGGAACTGAATCATCGTCTGTACCGCGAATCTCTGGGGGCTTTGGGTGGGGCAGATTTAATTAAAAAGTATAATCGTCTGGATTCGTTTAATGGCAGTTGGCAATTTCAGCCAGATTTGCCGGAACGTGCCAAACAAGCAGCAGATGGAAATCCTCGGCTGTTGGAATGGTTAGATAAGATTTTGCAAAATTCCCAGAACCCCACCCCGCCTACGGCACCCCTCCCCGCAAGCGAGGAGGGGTATATGAGGGGAGTTGAGATGATTCTGCAAAAGATGGCAGATAAGGAAAAGGAATTTCGTGAGGATATTTTGGCACAGGAATTGCTGAAGCAGCAAACTCCAGCTTTGCGTCAAATGCTGGGGAAGTTGTTGGTGTATGAGTTACCTGTTCCTCAAGCTGCTATTGACCCGATTTGTGAGGATATCTCAAGTTGGGATAGTCATATTCAACGCGCTGAAATTTTGGGTTTGTTGGAAGTTACGCTCACCAACAACACAGAGAGGTTATATCGTGTTCCCCGGATTTTGTCACCGTTGCTAAAGTTTCCAGAAAACCCTAAGGGTGAAGAGTTGTATAAACAAGCTGCACAAATTTTGTATCGCCTGTGGTGGGAAGAGGCGAAAACTGCAACGGAAGCACAAATGTTAGAAATTCATCGCTTGGCGTTCCTGGGTAAGGATGAAGACATTGCGGGGAAAATAGGTAATTCATTGGCGGGGCACTTTCGGAATAAAAGTCGATTTCGGGAAGCAATACTTCTGTGCAAATCAACCTTAGAAATTACTAAAAACCATAGTGTTCTTAAAGAAATTGCTTATTGTGAACACCAAATGGGTGAGGTTGATCGAGCATTAAACTATTACCAACAAGCTTTAAATCTTTGTCCCGCAGAAGACGAACGAGAATTAGCGTCAATCTATCACTATTTAGGAATACTAAAAGCCGACAAGGGGGAAGTGGATGAAGCAATCACACTTTATAATCAGTCTTTGGAAATAACTGAACGCATTGGATATGTCCAAGGCAAAGTGGCGACGTTGCACTGTTTGGGACATATCTACGCCAACAAAGGGGAAGTGGAAGCAGCGATCGCACTCTACAATCAAGTTCTTGAAATTGATGAACGCACTGGGAATGTCCAAGGCAAAGCGGCAACGTTAAACCAACTGGGAATTGTATATGCTAATCAGGGAGAAGTGGATGAAGCTATTGCACTGTTCAATCAGTCTTTGGAAATAACTCAACGCATTGGTAATCTCCAAGGCAAAGCGGTTACGTTGCACGAACTGGGACATATCTACGCCAACAAAGGGGAATTGGAGCAAGCGATCGCACTTTTCAATCAGTCTTTGGAAATAACTCAACGCATTGGTAATCTTCAAGGCATAGCGGCGACATTGCAGAATCTAGCAGATATCTACGCCAACAAAGGGGACGTGGAGAAAGCGATCGCACTTGTCAGGCAGTCTTTAGAAATAACAGAAAGCATTGGCAATGTCAAAAGCCAAGCAAATACTTTGTATAACCGAGCAATTATTTCAGCGAATAAAGGGGAAATGGAGCAAGCGATCGCACTTTTCAATCAATCTTTGGAAATAACTCAACGCATTGGTAATGTCCAAACCAAAGCAACGATATTGTACCAACTGGGAATACTCTACGCTGACAAAGGGGAAGTGGAGCAAGCGATCGCACTTTTCAATCAGTCTTTGGAAATAAAAGAACGCATTGGAGATGTCCAAGGCAAAGCAATGACTCTGCGGAGGTTAGGAGATTTGGCAGAACAGCAGGGTGAATACACTAAAGCGATATCCTATTTGCAACCAGCTTTAGAGATTTTGCAGCGATTGAAGTCACCGGATGCTGAAAGTGTGAGTGCAAGTCTTGATAGGGTAATGCGTAATTCGTAATACTTCGGCTACGCTCAGTACAAGTTCGTAATTCCTGAAAGATTTTTGTCTCACGCAGAGGCGCAAAGGCGCAAAGAAGAAGGCATGAGTGTGATTTAGGTAAATGAAAACTGCTGTAATGAGTCTTGGATACTCATGAATGAGTCTTTGATATTCGCGTGAGAATGTTTGATATTCGTCGGCGAATCTTTGATATTCGCGCGAGAGTCTTTGATATTCGCGCGAGAGTCTTTGATATTCACGCGAGAGTCTTTGATATTCACGGGAGAATCTTTGATATTCGTCGGCGAGTCTTTGATATTCGTGCGAGAGTCTTTAATACTCGTGAATGAGTGTTGATAGCAATTCAGGACAGAGAATCAGGATCTATGCCGAGCGATCGCTATTAATAAATTTTGATAGCAATTTAGAAGAACGCGAGAGTGTGATTTAACATAAATTCGACAAACCTCTCCCTGCTTTGCAATAGCAATACTCAAAACTATTTCAAACAGATCCAGTCGCCTTCTACTTGAGCGATCGCACCACCGGGAAATGGATCGGTTTGCGATCGGTTGGGCGCTATAATTAAAGCCGTTAATTTTTCAATGTGTTCAAAACTGGGCGCATCAGTCAGTATTTGCTGCAACACTTGACGCATCGCACGACGTTGCAGAGCCAGTGGTGCTTTCTGCAATACCCGACGATTTAACCTCAAGGGAAGAAGAGTAAGGGAATCTTCTTCATACCCAATGCCCGTTTCCATAGCCTTTTCACGCAACTCCCGGGCAGCTTTTTCCAAATATTCCACTTCCGCTTGGAGAAGTTCTGCTGTTTGGGCTAAGGCTGATTCTACTTGAGGGTTGAAATTCTCTCGCAAATATGGTATTAATTCTTGGCGAATGCGATTGCGGGCATATTGCAAATCTTGATTGGTGGAATCTTCCCAAATTGGTAATTTAAATTCTTGACAAAATTGCTCTGTTTGTATGCGAGTAATTTCTAAAAGTGGACGCACTAAGACAATACCTGTAGTTAGAGGGCGTTGCCAAGTCAAGGCTTGTAAGCCATCAGCACCAGTGCCGCGAATTAAATTGTAGAGAAGAGTTTCGGCGCGATCGCTCTTCGTGTGTCCTGTAACTATATATTGATAATTATTTGCTTGGGCGATCGCATTTAAAGCTTGATAGCGCCAATCGCGTGCAGCAGCTTCACTATTTATCGGTTGGTTCGCTGTTTCTAAATAAAAGGATGTTTCCCAAGTTTTAGCTAAATTTTCGACATGATGAGCATTAGCTTCGGAGTCAGAACGCCAACGATGATCGCAGTGAGCAATACCTAGATACCATCCCCATTTGGATTGTAAATCTAAAAGTAATTTTATTAAACACAAAGAATCTTGTCCGCCGGAGACAGCGATTAATAGCCGTTGATTGCGCTCAAATAAGTGGCGCGATCGGATGGTGCGATGTATTTTTGCATGTAGGGGAGTCCATACCATTTTTTTCCGCGCACACAGACAAAGATAATTTTCTATTATATCGGTGTCTCAATTTTGGTATTAATTTTCGCTTTTATTGAGTTGTTGCCGAAGGTCGTCGAGCACAGAGCTTTCCTGTTTGATTTTTAATTGATTATCTTCTTGTTTGTCTTCGATTTCAGTTTCATCAGGGCAAAATTCTAGACGAACTCTAATTTTACCTGTTTGCCATTGTTGACCAGGTATTAAAACACAACATTCAAATCCTTCTCCAAATACTCTTGCTCCTGAAGATGTACAGTGTTTTGCCCAAATTTTCTTGACTTACTTTAATAACTGAAACGCTATTTGAGTTCGAGGTAAGTTTTCAAATGCTTCTTGGTGAAAATGCACAACATCATCATCAACATTTAGAGGTTCCCATTCATCATTCATAATCAATTTCCTGTAACTAAATTTATAGTTCCCAAGAATTCGCAATTAATTGTTTGGATTCAACTTGCAGCCACAATTTGTTTAACTGTCTGTGAGAAAGTAATGAAGATTCCTGAATACTGAGCGTTGAGTAATGATTACCAATCTGAAGATGAGGCGATAGAGATTATTTACTCATAGCTAAATATGTGCTAATTAAAACCTAGTATATATTTCTTACCCAAGGGTGAGGAATATTATACATCATAAATTTATATCGTAATTAGTACAGGTTAGAGCTAGCGTAAAGTGGACAATTTGACAATCTTTAATACTCAAACTACTTGGCGTATAGTCATAATCTGTCCGCATGCAAGAAGAACGCAAGACACTTAATATATGGTTCAGAATCTCGAAAGAACACGCCAGAGTGCAAAGTTTCCAGAAACTGCACCGGCTGCTAATCCTGTATTTTTTAGAACTTATAGCCGCCGTACAAAGGCGGGACTAAGGGAAACATGGGATGAGGTATGCGATCGCACTATACTTGGCTTAGTCGAGTTGGGAAAGCTAACTCAAGAAGAAGCTGCCACACTTGATAAGATGCAGCGTAAGTTGAAAGCTATGCCGAGTGGGCGCTGGCTATGGGTTGGTGGTACAGATTGGATAACCAAGCCAAAAAACTTTTCCGGGGCTTATAATTGCACCTCTACCAATCTCGAAGACTGGAGTGCCTTCGGGTTAATGATGGATTTGGCAATGATGGGCTGTGGTACTGGAGCCGTCCTAGAACCACAATTTATTAACCAGTTACCTCCTATCCGTAATCATCTGAATGTCACTGTAACAGGTGAGATTGGCAGCACTCCTGTGCAACAACGGCGTGAATATACTCAAACTCATATACAAGGCAATAACGTCACTATTCACGTTGGAGATAGCCGTGAAGGTTGGGTTGAATCATATCAAGCCTTATTAGAACTCTCCACTGAGCAGCAATTTTCAGCAGAAGTTGAAGTACTAGTTGATATCAGTGATGTCCGAAAATCAGGAGAAACTCTCAAGGGCTTTGGAGGAGTTGCTAATCCTGTTAAATTACCCGGACTCTATCAGCGTTGTGCCTCCATCCTGAATAAAGCCAGAGGAAGACAATTAAATTCAGTTGAATGCTGTCTATTAATCGACCAAGCTGCTGTAACAATTGTTGCAGGTAACATCCGAAGAAGCGCGGGGATGCGTCAGTTTCTTGCTGACGATGAACAAGGAGCCACTGCTAAAGATAACTTATGGCAGCAAGATGAAAGTGGCAACTGGCGAATTGATCCAGAGCGTGATGCACTTAGGATGGCAAACCATACCAGAGTTTTTCACCGCAAGCCGACCTTAGAAGAATGTCTTAATGCCGTCCGCAAACAATATTATAGTGGCGAGGGAGCGATTCAATGGGCTGGTGAAGCTGTCGCGCGATCGAATATTGATTTGCTGCCAACACACGCTCTGAAAGTTGAGTTTTTACAAGCTTATGAACAAGGAACAGCAAAACAGTGGTTAAAAGAACGTTATTCAAATCTTGATGCTAGTGAGTTAGAACATCGTTTAGCTCGCTATGGGCTAAATCCGTGTGGTAAGTGATTTTGCCTCACGTTAAAAACCTCGCAAAAACGGGGAAAGCTGAGATGCTAATCCCGTGGTAATCAAAGGAATTAAAAAGTCTTTGACACCGTACAGCGTAGAGAGTGAAACTAGATTACATCCGAAATTAGTGTCTAGAATATAATCTCTCCAAGAGTGCGGGGGCGGATGTGAAAAACACTTGTGTTGAGCGGCTTGCCCTGAGTGTAGCCGTTGGCGCAGCCTCTCGTAGAGAAGGGAGCCGAAACACTTTTATTATCTGAAGTCACATCTGTAAAAGGTACGCGGAGCTACTGCAAATAATCAAGCAGTAGAACTAGGGGATAAAAAGCCTTTAGGGTAACAAAGAAAGGAAATCATCGGTAGTAATTTTCACTGCAATTTGTCAGAGGTTCACCTCAATCAAATCGATCCACATAACTACAAAGAACAAGAGGAGGCTTTCACTGCTGGAGCGCTATCTGTAGCGGCACTTTTAAATCACAAATTCCTGGAACCACGCTATCAATACAGCCGTGAACTAGACCCGATTGTGGGAGTTTCTTTTACAGGTTTATTTGATTTCTTTGTCCATGCTTTTGGTGTTGATTGGCTGCGCTGGTGGGAAGCAGGAAGACCTGCAACTCCACAAGGATTAGCTTTCAAGCGCGAGGAAGAGAAATATCTCAGTTCTTGGAGAGATATTGTACATCGGGTAGTTTGGGATTACTGCGATCGCCACAATCTTAAGCGTCCAAATCGCTGTACCACAGTTCAACCTAGTGGCACAAAAGCATTATTAACTAATGCTAGTTCAGGGTGGCATCCTCCCAAAGCGCAAAGATTTATTCGCCGCATTACCTTCGGCAAAAATGACCCAGTAGCTTTAGCTTGTATTGACTATGGTTACAATGTCATTCCCTCTCAATCAGACAAAGATGAACAAGGCAATTTGCTTAACGATCCCTTTGATTCACGGGTGAGTGAATGGTTAGTAGAAATCCCTGTTTCTGTATCTTGGGCTGATTTACCAGGGGCTGATGAAATTGATGTTTCTAAGTTTTCAGTCTTAGCCCAATTTGATTTTGTCCTTCAGGTTCAACGTTGGTACGTGACTCACAATACATCAGCAACTTTAGAACTTCGCTCTGATGAAATCGAACCATTAGGACAGCGCATCTACGAAACTATCCAGAATGATGAAGGATATATTTCAGCCGCTCTTTTAGCCCGTTTTGACGATCTGCAATCATTCCCACGTTTGCCGTTTGAACCAATAGACAAATTAACCTATAACCGCTTGAATCAAGAAGTCAAAGCACGACGCAAAACAGATGATTTCTGTGCAGTCTTAAGTCGCTACGATTTAGGTGAAATGGCAGAAGCTGGCCCTAGTGGTTGTGATTCTGATAAGTGTATGTTTCCCGATCAGCAACCAAGCTCATAAGGCGAAATGATTAGGGAGTGGGGATAAGGGAGCAGGGGGAGATGGCAACGCCAAAGGGGAAAGGGCAAGGGGCAAAGGGGAAAGGAAAGCTCCCTCCTTTTCCCTTTTCCCTTTTTCCTACCCGAAGGGTTTTGCCTAATGCCCCATACCCTACATCGCTCAACACGTTACGATCAATTAAGAAGTAATAACTTTTTACGGCAGTGCCAGGAGTCTCTTAATGTTCATTAATGAATTGTCACCTATATTCAAAGAATTTACTCAGCATCCAGTCTCATTTGTGGGTGGTTTTTTCTCTGGTGTGCTTCGGCTCAATCTTGCAGACGATCCCGTTAAAGGCTGGCTAGATAAACAGATCCGCTCGAATAGTTACACCAGTAACACAACGGAGGCACATAATGGCAAAGCCACCGGCCCTCAGCAGATTTCGATTGACTAAATTTTGAAATTCGGGAGACGCGGGGATGCACTTACATAGGAATTTGAGAGAGGAATTCTCCATATCTTCTACTCTGTTGCTCTTTGCGTCTCTTTCAATAAAGAGCAGTCGGGATATATGACTACTAGTACACTACGGCGTAAGAGACTTCCAAGAAATAAATTACCCAAATGAAACGAACCACTCCAGACACAGAGAACACAGAGGAATAAGGAAGAGAGAGTTTTTTCGTGAGTTTTTTATTTGGAAGTCCCTAAATAAACTACCTATTCTAAATCAATGAAACTCTTGCTCTGTATCCATTTTGACTTTTGACTTTTGCCTTGTGGTACTAGTCAATTGCTTCCTTAGCAAAAGATACTAAAATCAGATAAATAGGCATGAAAACATGGAATCCCTAACCTCTCGTATGCAGGCGGTACAGTCACCGATTATTCCTGTGGTTGGGGAACTGATTAAAAACTCCCCTGGAACCATCTCTCTAGGACAAGGTGTTGTTTCTTACAACCCACCACCGGAAGCCATAGAATTTTTGTCCAAATTTTTAGCCGAACCAGCCAATAATTTATACAAATCAGTTGAGGGAATTCCCCCTTTACTGACAACACTTGCAGGAAAATTGCAAGCCTTCAACAGGATTGAAATCAACGGTGAAAACTGCATCGTTGTGACAGCAGGGAGCAATATGGGATTTATGAATGCCATTCTGGCTATTACTAACCCAGGCGATGAAATTATTCTGAATACCCCCTACTATTTCAACCATGAAATGGCGATCGCAATGGCTGGTTGTCGTGCAGTGTTAGTGGCGACAGATGAAAATTACCAACTATGCCCAGAAGCGATCGCTCAAGCAATTACACCCAAAACACGGGCTGTGGTGACAATTTCACCGAATAATCCCACTGGAGTTGTCTATTCTGAAGCCGCATTGCGCCAAGTAAATCAAATTTGTGCTACTCACAGTATTTACCACATCAGCGATGAAGCTTATGAATACTTTACTTATAACGGGGTAAAACACATTTCCCCTGGTGCATTTAGTAATAGTAGCGAGTACACCATTTCTCTCTATAGCCTTTCCAAAGCATACGGTTTTGCTAGTTGGCGCATTGGCTACATGGTGATTCCTAAACACTTACTTGTCGCTGTTAAAAAAGTCCAAGATACAATTTTGATTTGTCCGCCAGTCATTTCTCAATATGCAGCTTTAGGGGCATTGCAGGCAAAAGAGGATTATTTGAAGAGTCATATAGGAGCGTTGGCGCAGCCCGCCGTAGGCATCGCTCAAGTACGCCAACTAGTATTAGACTCCCTTAATCGTCTACAAGGCTTATGTAGCATTATTCCTGCAAATGGCGCTTTTTACTTTTTTCTTAAAGTTCATACCCAAATGGATGCTTTTGAGTTAGTTAAAAAACTGATCCAGGAGCATAAAGTCGCAGTTATTCCAGGTACAACCTTTGGCATAGATGACGGATGCTATTTACGTGTTGCTTATGGGGCGTTGCAAAAAGATACGGCAAAAGAAGGTATAGAGAGATTAGTACAAGGTTTGGAAACTATAGTTAGAAACTAGGAGTCATCCATTCCTGCCTCCTGCCCCCTGTCCCCTGCCTCCTACCTCCTGCCTCCTGCCTCCAATCTCAAATATAAAATTCAACAGATGCCAATTATTAATAAGTTAATTGAAATTGAAACTGAGCCAAAAATTAATATTCATAATATCACCCCACAAATTCAAGATTTTATTGCCTCAACATCAATTAAAAATGGACAAGTTTTAGTATTTTCTCGACACACTACAACAGCCTTAGCTATCAACGAAAATGAAGTCAGATTATTAGAAGATATAAAAGTATTCTTGCAGAAATTAGCACCAGAATCAGACCGTTATTTGCATAATGACTTGCATTTAAGAGATGTCCCGCAAGATGAGCCGATTAATGCTCACTCTCATTTGATGGCAATGATGCTGACCACGAGTGAGATAATTCCCATTGTGGATGGTAAATTAGCTTTGGGAACCTGGCAATCTGTGTTGTTTTTTGAGTTGGATGGCCCGCGTAAAAGAACGATATTTTTACAAATTTCTGGAGAATAATGCAATTTCATACCCGCAATGCTCTGAGAACAACCTAAATCTGAGAGAATTACGAACACGAGTAATCAGTACATCAGTTGAAGTTACCTACAGCAATTAAAAACCTGAAAGAATGTTTTCCAGCATCACCTTCCTTTCCACAAACCAGGACTTTTGTTGTGTCAAAGGCAAAGGCCATTAGTTATGAAAAATAACGATAATTTTGTATTACGTAATACTTGGTACTATGCCCTGCCTAGCAATCAAATCAAGCCAGGTATGATGATCAGCCGCATTTTCTTAGGAGAACCGGTGCTGTTAGTTCGCGGCCAAGATGGCAAAGTGTCTGCAATGACGGACATTTGTCCCCATCGTGGTGTGCCCTTGAGTTGTGGGAGATTCAATGGGCAAGAAGTTGAATGCTGTTACCACGGTTGGCGCTTTAACTCTGCTGGGCGCTGTACTGCGATACCTTCTCTTGTGGAGGAACAGCAAATGGATTTGAGTCGCTTTGATGTGCAGTCATATAGTGTTCGCGAAGCCCAAGGAAATATCTGGATATATATGCCCGATCCCGATAACCCTCAACCTGCATCTGAGATGGAAATTCCGGTAATTCCAGGGTTTGGCGATCGCTCTCACCAGTTTGTAGAGGTGGTAAAATTCCCTTGTTTCATAGATCATGCAGTGGTAGGTCTGATGGACCCGGCTCATTCACCTTATGTTCATCGCGCTTGGTGGTGGCGAAATGAGCAATTGCACGAAGAAGTAAAGCAATTTGATGCTTCGTCCTACGGCTTTACGATGCGACGACATCGATTACCAGCAAATGGGGGTAGATTATACTGGCTGATTGGCGGTGGTGTCCCAGAAACAGAGATTTCTTTTCGTTTACCTGGAGTCAGAATTGAAGAAACCACCATTGGTAATAATCGAGTCGTTAATTTGACAGCAGTTACACCGATTTCAGACACAGAAACGGAGGTAACTTTTGCTCTTTACTGGACACTTCCTTGGGTAGGATTTTTCAAGCCACTGTTACACGTGCTGGCGCGGACTTTCATTGGCCAAGACCGAACGGTTGTGGAAAAACAGCAAATTGGTTTGAAATATAATCCTGTGCTACGGCTGATTAAAGACTCAGATATGCAGGCGCAGTGGTACTACCAGTTAAAGCGGGAATATGCTCGTTCTGTGGCTGAAGGACGAGAATTTGTCAATCCTGTCAAGGGTCAAATACTGCGCTGGCGTGCTTAAATTACTCCAAAGTAAATTCGGCAAATTCTCTTTGTCCGAATAGCATATTTCGGTCTACGGCTGACAATATTTTATTATTGGCGCGATCGCTATTTAAACTGCGACCAACTAACTGCGCGACATCTGCACGATTAATGCTACCAATAATGTGCGGATCTTCGGTCAAAACGCCATTACCCGTTGCTGGTTCTGACTTGAGTCCACCAGGACGGATGATTGTATAGGTGAGTCCACTGGCAATTAAGTGTTGTTCAGCTTTGTCTTTCTCGGCTAAAACTTTTCCCAGTACCTCTAAAACTTGGGGTGAGGCAGCAACAACACTACTGCCAACGCCTATGGAAGATACAAGAATAAACTTTTGCACCCCAGCTTTCACTGCTGCATCGATCAGATTTCGATTACCAGGGTAATCTGGTCTTTCTACATCTGATGGTAAACCGCCAATTGTACTGATAACGGTGTGAATAGGTTCATCTGTGACGATGGCGCGTTCGACATCGCCAAGATTCAAGGCATCTCCCAAAACTACCTCAACACCGATTTTTTCTAGTTCATTAGCAACTGCTGCTGTTCTCAAGAGTGCTTTTACCTTTAGCTGTTGCGCTGTCAGATATTGAGCAATTTCTCGACCAACACCGCGACTTGCTCCAGCCAGAAAAATATAAGATGCACTTGTCATAATAAATTTAATTATTTACGCTCAAAGGATTTTATCAGAGGATTGGCAGTATTTAATAATTGCTCAAGCGACTGAGATGCTTCTGGTTGATGGCGAACATGAGTGTCAATAAACAAACTAATGATTTCACCCATCAGCAAACGGAAACTTTCTTGAGGTTGGGTGGCGGGAAAGTCCAGCAAGGGTGTCTTTGAGGTGGAGTCTGGCTGATTTATCGAAAAGTGATTTGCCCCTTCTAAAAGTAGTAGATAACTATCATTTCGTCCGCCAGTAATTGCTTCTTGGAATGTACGGATGACTGGGGTGGTAGCATTTCCAGGACTTATACCATAGCGATCGCAGCTGTTCGCAATTATTCCATCACAGGTTCCTCCCATAAGTAGAAGTGGTAGGGAGTCTGGTAAGGGTAAGATAGTACCTGCCTCGTACCCCAGTAATAACGTTCCCCCAGTGTGTAAACCATAGCCAAAAGATGCTACAATATGAGGGAAAAAATCAGGATCGGCATTTTCGAGTGCGACTCTACCACCTGCGGAGTGTCCACCTAAAATTATTCGTTGTAGATCGAGCATTCCAGCTAAAATACCCTCAGACTGTAACTGTTCAACTTTCGCTAGCAGTGTAGGCAAAGCCGAAGCAGTCGCAACAGTACGATAAATTGTTGGTTTCCTTTTTTCAAAATCAATCCCTGGAGTCAGACTAATTATTCCTGGCATAACTTCTGCAATCCAGTTAAAGAGAATCACTACTAGTCCACGTTCAGCAAGTTTAACCGCCAACCATTGATATTGTTGAGCATCACAGTTAAAACCGTTGAAGAAAATCACTACTGGAAAAGGTGCTTTTTCTAAATCAACTGGTAAAATTTCCCTATTTATTTCTATCTGGCTCGGCATCTGTGCTGGATAGAAAATTTTCAGGTGAATGGTATCGTAAGGAGACTGGAAACCCTCGATTTTAGCAGCTTGGAAAAAATTATCAACTGTCATCTGGTTTTTCCTAATATCATTTTCGGAAAATTCTTCTATTACCCAGTACAACTACTCCCAGCAATCCTAATCTAGCGATCGTAAATAACTTAGTAACCATAATTACAAAAATAATATTAGGATAGCAATTATACTTAACCCGATTGTAGGAAGTAATTTAGTCAACATTTGTGCAAATGTAGCAAATAACTTTTCTTTGGATAAACTTATGGCTAAAAAATCTCAACCCAATCTAGAACAATACCAAGATGTCAGATTATCTGCTACCACAAGAATTTGGGTAATCACAGTAGCGATTCTGGGAGTTTGCGTCCCACTGTCAGCCGTTACTAGAAGCGGTGCTATTCTTCCTTTAGTTGCTATTGGTGGCGCAGCTGTTGGTACAGTTGCTGTTTGGCGTTCTGATGAGCAAAAATCCAAAACTAACTATTTGCAACAGCAGCAAATAGAACTCCTAGAACGGAGATTAGCGAATTTAGAAACAATTGTTAGCAGCGATGACTTGAACTTGCAAACGAAAATTAAACAGATCGAAGCAAGGGATACTTTTGGCGACTCTTCTGATGTCAGTATTACACCCAGACAACCAAAACGCAAAGGTTAAAATTAGCCAATCGTCACTAATTATTTCGATTTCAGATGATATTTCCGAGAATTATCGTTACTAAGTTATTTTTATGTAGCTATTTGCTGGCTTAAGCTTACTCCAATCTTAAAAATCCGTCTCAAATTCAACTTTCCTTTACAGCCAGAAGTGTTTCTAGGGAAACAGTATCTCGATCTCTATCTCCGTTAGAATTGACTGATATCATTTAATTCTATATACTTCAACTGCATCAGTTCATGAAATGTCTAAGTGCTATCCATCTATCTCTTTCCCGGAAACATTTGTCAATGGCTGTGTTTTATTAGACTGTTAATATTACTGAATTTTTAATTAACTAAGGTTATAAACTTGAGTAATTGCGTTTGTATAGCTTACCGTAGGTATGCAATAGTTTGCCGCAGGAATGTAGATGGATTGGATTAGCTTACTCAAAGCTCAACAAATTGACTTCCTTCAACGTGTGAAAAAACCTAAAACTTATGACTTATCTTTGCTGGAAAGTCAAGTTAAAGGTTGTCACACTGAAGTTATAGCCTTTTGGGGCGAGCCATTGGCTAGACTCCAAGAACTTTCTCGTCAACAAGCAGAAGTTCTCGCTAAAAATCCGCCGCCGACACCGCCGGAATATCCTGAGCCTCCTGACTGGACGATACCTTTTCCTAAATACTTCCAACAACAAGCCCAAGATTATCTTTTTCGAGAGCATATTGTTGACAGGGTAATAAGTGAACGCTTGGGCAAGTTAGTAAAAAAGGTGTCGCAAGATACTTTGCAAAACATGATTTTAGATGACGAGGGAAATTTGGGTGGCGAAAGTAAATTTCCTTATATACTCAAAGATCATCCTCAGTTAAGTGTTCAAGTTTACGTTGCTGATGGAGAAAGTTTTAATGGTATTAAGAAAGACAAAATTAGGTGGTCAGTTACTCAAGAAGATTTAAAAAATCACCAAGTATTAATTTTTCTTTGTTTATTTTATCCATCTACAGGTAATTTAGGTTACGAGAAGCAAAGTATAATAACGGGATTTTTACCTACAAATCAACTTGAATTTAGCGAACCAAAACTGTATGTGACTCCGAGTAATTTGTTATATGCAGGCGGGTTAAGTTGGTATTTAGAATCACTGATGGGTAAAAAAGACACGTCGCCAGTAATTAACTCAAGAGCGATCGCAGATACAATACAGATTCTACCATCAGAACATTGTCTCAAAGCTATAGTCGGTGACTGGGAATGCTGGCAGACTTTGCAAGGACACACCAGAGGCATTAATTGCCTAGCTTTCAGTTCCGGGTGTAACAATGGCAAAGCCTTACCCATTTTGGCAAGTGGTAGTCGTGGAGAAACTAAACTCTGGGATTTAAGCAAGGGTGAATTAATAGAGACCTTATCAGAGTATCCTTGGGTAATATCTGGGCTGGTAGATGAAGTGAATTCCCTAGCTTTTAGTTCAGATGGACAAACTTTAGTAAGTTGCGGTGCAGATTCGACAATTAAGCTTTGGCACGTAGGCGCTTTAGACTTGATAGATATTTTGCACAAACACAATGGGGTAGTGCGGTGTGCTGCTTTCACCCCAGATGGCAGAATGTTAGCGACAGGGGGAGATGACAGGAAAATTCTCTTTTGGGATTTGATGCATCGTCAAGTTGCGATCGCACTTTCTTTAGATGATACAGCTGCTCATTCCCTAGTTTTAAGTCGAGATGGCGAAACTCTCGTTACAGGTAGCTACCGCAAAATCAAAGTTTGGCGCACCTCACCGCAAACGGGAATCAAAAGTTTAAAAGATGCACAACCACTACATACCCTTATGGGTCATTCTCACATCGTTTGTTCCTTAGCAATCAGTGCAGATGCTAAACTGCTCGTGAGTGGTAGTTGGGATCAAACGATTAAAGTTTGGCAATTGGAGACTGGGGAATTACTTCGTACCCTTAAAGGACATATAGATAAAGTATATGCGATCGCCTTAAGTCCCGATGGACAAATTATCGCGAGCGGTAGTGCTGATAAAACTATCAAGTTGTGGCATCTACAAACCGGGGAATTGCTGGGTACATTTACAGGTCATGGGAATATAGTTACAGCATTAGCCTTCACAGCTTCCGGTGAAATGCTGGTTAGCGGGAGTTTAGATAAGACAATTAAAATTTGGCAACGTAGTTAATGGTAATTCGTAATTTGCGATTCTTACGGCGGGCTACGCTTATATATGACCATTGTATCTCAGCCAGAATCACAAACGCAGACATGAGTCAACAGAGCCAAGAACAGTTGCAAAATATCTACACCTATGCTAAAAGTTGAGCAACAAAATCTAACATCTACTCTTCGTTAACACTAATTGCATTGATAAATCGAATGCAAGATGCCCTTTTGGGCATCTCACAACCTGTACCACTTAGTGATGGCAGAGTGCTAATTATGATTAAACAACCACAAAATTATTTGCGGTTAGTGATAATCCAGTAGATAGTTGTGCAAATTTTACCTGAGTAAACCCAGATGCACTGCCATCTTGGTCAAAGAATAGTCCACCTGTAATGTTGTTGTAGATAAATCGTTGAGTGCTAGTGCTTGCAGATGTTCCAAGGGTAAACTGACTCGTCTTAAGTGAACCTATTGATAACCCGCCACCAAAACCAGCAGCCGATACCTGAATGATTTCATTAGTGGTGTTGAAGTCATAAAGACTATCTACACTAACATTCAAAGTACTGAAAGCAAAGGTATCTGTACCAGCTCCTCCATAAAGGCTATCATTACCATAACCACCTGTGAGGTAGTCATTTCCATTACCACCTTGAAGGGTGTTCTTACCAGATGCACCACTGGCTGTAAGAGTATCATTGCCATCGCCTCCAGAGAGTAGATTATTGCCTGATGAAGAGTCAACAATCAAGCGATCGTTACCTGCTCCCCCATCGAGCGTATCATTGCCATTACCATAGACTCCGCCAAGAGTATCGTTTCCACTGTTGCCAACAATGTTGTCATTGTAATATGTACCTGAGATATTTAATCGTTCGATATTCTTGTAGCTAACCCGACTTGTGCCCGCCGTAATTGTTCCAATGTTAGTAGTGGCATTGAATGTTGTTGTGATACCCACGGAACCATAGCTGTAATCAACGGATAACACATCGTCACCTGCTCCCCCATCGATTGTATCTTTGCCACCAGTGCCCGGGGAGAGCGTATCGTTCCCACTGTTGCCAACAATGCTGTCATTGTATCCAGTACCTGAGATATTTAATCGTTCGATATTCTTGTAGCTAACCCGACTTGTACCCGCCGTAATTGCTCCAATGTTAGTAGTGGCATTGAATGTCGTTGTGATACCCTCTGTAGCATTGTAATTGGCGGACAACACATCGTCACCCTTACCCCCATCGATCGTATCTTTGCCACCATCACCCCCAGAGAGTGTATCATTACCATTGCCCCCTAAAATATTGTCATTGTATCCAGTACCTGAGATATTTAATCGTTCGATATCCTTGTAGCTGACTCGATATTTGCCAGCCGTAATTGCTCCAATGTTTGTAGTCGGATTGAATGTTGTTGTGATACCGCCTGAAGCCGAGTAAAAATCAACGGACAACAAATCGTCATCCTTACCTCCATCTACCGTTTGAGTCACTAAATCAGAGAGGGGCGTATCTGAGGATGTGGTGTTTAAATAGAAGAAATCATTCCCATCGCCCCCAGAGAATAAGTTATTGCCTGTAAAATATTCAGCACTCAAGGTATCATCACCAGCCCCACCATTGAGAGTGTTATTACCTGAAGAAAGGTAATAAAAGTCTAGAGCGCTCAAGTGGATAATATCGCCAGATATGGAGAGAGAATCATTACCATCACCCCCAGAGAGTAAGTTATTCCCTGTTGAAATGCCAGCATTCAAGGTATCGTTACCAGCACCACCGTTGAGGGTGTTATTGCCTGATGCCCTAAAATTAGGGTTTCCTCTATAAGTTGTAATTCCAGAGGTGGTGAGAGAATCATTACCATCGCCCCCAAAGAGTAAGTTATTTCCCGATGGAGACTGAGCATTCAAAGTATCGTCACCAGCGCCACCGTTGAGGGTGTTATTGCTTGAGGAGGGGTAATAGATGTAAGGGTCGGCGCTGTTACGAACAATAGAGGCGTAAAGAGAATCATTGCCATCGCCTCCAGAAAGTAAGTTATTGCCAGATGTTGCCCCAGCATCTAAGTAATCGTCACCAGCACCACCGTTGAGGGTGTTATTGCCTGTTGAAAATTCAACATTCAAGTAATCGTTGCCAGTACCACCAATCAGGGATTCATTGCCCCCAACGAGGGATTCATTGCCCACACCACCAACGAGAGTATCATTCCCTGTACCACCAATGAGAGTATCATTCCCCGCACCACCTCTTAAAAGGTCGTTCCCACTCAAGCCGTCAATGATGTCATTGCCACCCTGACCATTAATGACATCATTTGAGTCGTCTAAACCCACAATATTGTTAGAGAGGTCATTGAGAAAGGTTACTGTGTTCTTGATACCTATACTAGTATCAGTGGAGTTGGCATCAAGAACATTAAAACTGTCTGTGATGCTAGTCTGGCCATCAAATATGATATTGCCGATCGCTGGTGTTGCTCCAGAAGCTTTTAGGTTCTCCAAGTTTTCTAATTTGAAGTTTTTCAGGATAACTTTCGGACCAAAAAACCTTGTTGCAGTATCCCCTTCAAAGCTGACTTCCAGATTGTTGCCATTTTGGGTAAGCAGTAGATTTTGGGCAGTGACACCATCGCCCTCAAATTCTAGGGTGTCCACTTCGGCAATGACTGCTGCTGTTGGGTTTGTTCCTTTACCTACGCCACCAAAATCGGTGATGATATTAGTATTCTTGTTGTTGTAGTAGTCGTAGTAAACAAATTTATCCTTACCGCCTCCACCAGTTAAGGTGTCGTTACCACGGTTACCATATCCATTACCATATATGGTATCGTTGCCTGCAAGACCGTTAATTGTGTCCGCCTCATCACTACCTTCTAGAGTATCGTTACCGTTGGTTCCAATGATATTTGCCATAATTTTTACCTGATTAAATTGATTTTTTCAGTAACTTCAGTTCTCAACCTTGAGTTTGGTGTTACTTTTGGACACAAACAATTCACCGAAATTTGACGTTTTTGACGTATTTTCTACGTCATGTTTGAGAAACAGTAATATTTCACGAAAATTTCCCTGATCGAAAAGCATTTATGCCGCACTTATCTAACTATTCTCTTACTACTTAAATCTTAAGCACTGTACAAAATCATGAGCATGTACATTCAGGATAATCGGTGATTTCATGCTAAATTAATCATCTTTGTTCAGTATAAATCACTCTGACAATCATCAAAAAATTTGACAATTAAATGCCTAAAATTCATCCTTCATGTTTGTTTTTTTGCCAGCGCTTAAGTCTTACTAGGAGAGAAAGTTATCAACAGTTGGCTCTTGATCGGGAAAGAGATTTTTATGCCTTCATTGTGAGCTATTCTTAGTGAGTAGAAATCTTGAAAATAGAGAAAATCTTAAGAGCCTCACAATAACTGCATACTCAATATTTTACTTAGATGTTTAAGCACAAATAACCATCTTCACATAATCTTCACATTATTTACCAAATGCATATACAAGTACTGATATTTGTATATTCTTCATATTCTTTTATCTAGGCAATAAACAAACACAAAGCAGTAGGCAAATGTTTGAAAGGGTGATAGAAAATACATATTTTTCTTTTGGATGCTACGATGCCTGCCTCTGGATTAAGCTACATCTAACAGATACAATCAAGGGCAAGCGATGCCTGTAACTGGCTACGCCTACGTATGGTGCAGACATTCGCAAAAAAAAAGAGACGCAGCAGTGCTATGTTTCTACAAGGGTTTTGGTATAACGCATATTTAACCCTCTTTTATCACTCTCGACAAAGTATAATTAGGAGCGATCGCAAAAACACCAGACAGAGAGTATGGTTGAGCCTCGCCCACCTGCACCCACAGTAAAATTTGTGGACAAATACTGCCAGTTGTATCAAAACCTCTTTCCAGAAGTTAGAAGCTTTGAAGCTTTTAAGTACCTACACATGGGATGTGTTTCTGATATAAAACGTAAAACTTTACCAGAAATAGCGAAAATTGTAGGGCTAGATAATCATCAAGCATTACACCATTTTTTAACAGAATCACCCTGGGATGTACAAGAATTAAGGAGGCAAAGGTTAGAATTAATATTATATATACTTCAAGGTCGCTCAATAATACTAATTATTGATGAGACAGGGGATAAGAAAAAAGGAAATACGACTGATTATGTGAAACGACAGTACATTGGAAATTTAGGTAAAACAGATAACGGTATTGTGGCGGTTACAGCATATGCAGTCTTATCTGGAATGACGTTTCCTCTAATATTTGAAGTATATAAACCGAGGGAAAGACTACAACCAGGAGAGAAATATTTAACCAAACCTGAAATCGCCGGGATAATGATCAGAAAATTGCGGTCGATGGGGTTTAGATTCAATCTGGTGCTGGCGGATAGTTTATATGGTGAAAGTGGTAAAAACTTTTTAAGCGTACTAAATGAATTAAATCTTAATTTCATTGTAGCGATTCGCTCAAACCACAGAGCATGGGGAATTACAGACTCAAAAGTAAAATACTCAGATTGGCAAAGATTCAAGCGTGTTTTCTCGGATTTAAGTTCAGAGAATAGATATATTAGAGAGATAATATGTGGGAAAAAATCGAATATCAAATATTGGCAAATAACAACGGATTTTGAAGAGATTCCGACAAACACAACTTGGTACGTAATGAGTAAATATCCAGAAATTACCCCAAGAGAAGTTGGTAATTTTTACGGTTTAAGAACTTGGGTAGAATATGGTTTAAAACAAAGTAAAAATGAATTAGGATGGGCAGATTTTCGTCTAACTCATTATTCACAAATAGAAAAATGGTGGGAAATTGTTTTTAGTGCCTATCTGTTGGTTAGTCTTCATTCCGAACAACTGCTAAAATTACCACCACAATCTGAATCTAGATTTTCATCACATCCTTGGTGGAATCAAAGTAATGGTTGGAATAGTATTCTGAATAACCTCCGTTTGATACTTCAACCATTTACACTATTTAACTTAATAAAACCTTGGTTAGAGGTCTTTACAGTCCCTAAGCTATCTGAGGGATTTTTTCAACTTCAAATGATTGTTAATAATCTGACTTGCTCAATTTTTCAAAACTTCAATATCCCTTATTTCTATTTTTCCTCTGCCTAGAGTGACAAAAGAGGGTTAATTTCACTTCTATGTCTAATCGAATGGGAGGTGCTATTTTGAGTACCTCCTATTCCATGCGTAGAGTTATAAAATTAAACAACAACCACAAAATTGTTCTTAGTTAGTGACAATCCAGTGGATAGTTGTGCAAATTTTACCTGAGTAAACCCAGACGCACTGCCATCTTGATCAAAGAACAATGCACCTGTGATATTGTCATAGATAAATCGTTGATTGCTTGTGGTTGCAGATGTTCCAAGTTTCAGCTGGCTAGCAGCGAGTGAACCTATTGATAACCCGCCACCAAAACCAGCAGCCGATACCTGAATCAATTCAGTAGTAGCGTTGAAGTCATAAATAGTGTCAACACCTTCATTGAAGCTATTGAAGGCAAAGGTATCAGTACCATTATTTCCATAGAGGGTGTCATTACCATAACCACCTGTGAGGATATCATTGCCATCACCCCCAGAGAGTAGGTTACTGCCTGTTGAACCCCTAGTACTCAAGTTATCGTTACCAGCGCCACCGTTAAGAGTATCATTGCCATTGAGGGTGTAATCGCTTAATAGACCAAATGCTTCGAGAGTATCATTGCCATCACCTCCAGACAGTAGGTTATTGCCTATTGAATTGTTAGCACTCAAATTATCGTTACCAGCACCACCGTTAAGGGTATTATTACCAAAGGAGCGATCGCTATGAAAGCCTAAGAAGCGACCCTGGTATTCATCGTAGTAAGTCTGGTATTCGCCAGAGACGGAGAGAGTATCGTTGCCATCACCTCCAGACAGTAGGTTATTGCCTACTGAACCTTTAGCACTTAAGTTGTCGTCACCAGCACCACCATTAAGGGTGTTATTACCAGACGAGCGGCGATCGTAATCGCTTACTCGATCGCCTTCTAAGTAGCCACAGACAGAGAGAGTATCATTACCATTGCCACCATCCAGTAGGCTATCGTCTAGTGAAAAGTCAACATTCAAATTATCGTTACCAATACCACCAATAAGAGTATCATTCCCCGCATCACTTTGCAGCCAGTCATTACCTATACCACCAACAAGGGAGTCATTGCCCGTACCACCAATGAGAGTATCATTCCCTGCACCACCAATTAGAGTATCATTGCCCACACCACCCCGCAGCAGGTCGTTGCCACTTTTACCATCAATTTTGTCATTACCGCCCTGACCATTGATAACATCATCTGAATCGTCTAAACCCGTAATGTCATTGTCGAGGTCATTGAGGAAAGTTACTGTATTCTTGATACCCAGGTTAGTATCAGTGGAGTTAGCATTGAGGACATTAAAGTTGTCGGTAATGCTAGTTTGTCCATCAAACAGGATATTACCTATAGCTGGTGTTGTGCCAAAAGCTTTCAGGTTTTCCAAGTTTTCTAATTTGAAGTTTTTGAGGATAACTTTGGTATCAGCCACTCCTTCAAAGGTGATTTCCAGATTGTTAGCATTTTGTGTGAGCAGCAGATTTCGGGCATTTAAGCCAGCACCAAGGAATTTGATGGTATCGACTTCGGCAATGATTCCTGCTGTCGGGCTTGTTCCTTTACCGATGCCACCGAAATCGGTAATGGTATCAGTACCGTCGCCCAAGTTGTAAACAAATATATCCTTTCCACCGTTACCAGTTATGGTGTCATTGCCTGCAAGACCCTTAATTGTGTCTGCGCTGTTACCGCCCAGTAGAGAATCATTCCCGTTGGTTCCAATGATATTTGCCATAACTTTTACCTACCTAAATCAATTTTTTCAGTAACTTTAAATTCTCAACTCAAAGTTCGTGCTGTTTCAGAGCAAAAGAACTCACCGAGAGTTGACGCTTTCGGCATACTTTCTATGTCATCCTTCGGACTTACGCACAATAAGATCCCCCAACCCCATTAAAAAATGGCGTTTTTAGGATTCCCCACTTTTTAAAGAGGGTTATAGAAGATATAGGTTTCAGGTTTTCAGTCCGTAAGTCTTAACCCGATCAAGGACAGTAATTTTTCTCGAAAATCCACTTTGTTGAACAGCTTACAAGTAGCACTTACCTAAGTGTCAAAGTATTATAAGCTACATAAATTAATGACCATATAAATAAACTGAAATAAGTCATTTCAGGTTTTTTATAATCATCGTTGATAAAACAGCGTAGCCTTAGCTTAACTAAGGCATCACTATAAAAGCGCCGTCAAATCAAGCTTAAATACCTGAAACTCACATAACACCTTGAAAAGGCTAGTCCTAGCCGTCTTGAAAATAGGTAACACTTAACTCTTTATGGGAAAAGGGATTTTCATATCCTCGTTGTGGACTATTGCCCGTGCAGTTCTAGCTTCAAATTAGGGAACATTTAAGTAACCTGATACTAACTAAATAACTGAATATTTACTTAGATGTCTATAGGTAAAGAACTATCTTTGCATATTCTTTACATTATATGCCGAGAAATGTAAGTGCTAATAGGGTATTCTTCACATTTTAAGAATTTAACGTGAATTCGACGGCTTATATAGTCTTGGTCTAATTAAAAAACCTCTCCCTGGTTTTACGTAGTAAAACCGTCCCTCTCCAGTTACCAGAGGCACAGGCTTGAACTTTAGTTCAAGGCAGGGAGAGGTTCGTCGAACTCACGTAGTTTATGGTAAAGAATTCGCAGACAGCAGTTACAAAGAAGTTTGAGCGCAGGCAGGCTTCAAGGCAGCAAACTTTGGGAATGCTCGAAGGATTGCTCAAAAAATACGTATTTTCCTTCTTGCTTGCGAGGATGAAGTTCAAGCGATGCCTGGGTTAAGCTACGCCTACGCATGACGATGCATTGTATCTAAGCAAGAATCGTTAGAGGTTAACAAAGTTACAAACGCAGACATAATGAGACTCAGCTAAGAACACTTGCAACCATCCGCACTATACCAAAAGTGAGGAATTAAACCCAACATCTACTCTCTGTTAACACTAATTGTATTGATAAATCAAATGCAAGGTACTATTTTCCGCACCTTGCAATTCCTGCCGCTTAGTGATGTAAGAATGCTAATTCCGGTTAAACAACCACAAAGTTATTTTTGGTTAGTGACAATCCAGCTGATAGTTGTGCAAATTTTACCTTAGTAAACCCAGACGCACTGCCATCTTGGTCAAAGTATAGTGCACCTGTAGTGAAGTCATAGATAAATCGTTGATTGCTTGTCGTTGCGGATGTTCCAAGGGTAAACTGACTTGTCTGAAGTGAAGGTATTGATAACCCAGCACCAAAACCAGTAGCCGATACCTGAATCAGTTCATTAGTGGCGTTGAAGTCATAAATAGTATCAACACCTTCATTGTAACTATTGAAAGCAAAGGTATCAGCACCATCATCTCCATAGAGGCTGTCATTACCGTTCCCACCTGTGAGCGTATCATTGCCATCGTCACCGTTGAGCGTATCATTGCCATTGCTCCCCACAATCTTGTCATCATAAAAAAATGTACCTGAGATGTTTAATCGTTCGATATTTTTATAGCTAACCCTACTACTCCCAACCGTAATCAAGCCAATATTAGTAGTAGCATTGAAAGTCGAAGTGATTCCTTCAGTAGCATAGTAAATATCAAACGACAATAAATCGTCACCTATCCCCCCATCTATCGTATCATTGCCACCATAATAGCCCCCAGAGAGCGTATCGTTGCCATTGTTTCCCACAATGTTGTCATCGTAGGCTGTACCTGAGATATTTAATCGTTCGATATTCTTGTAGTTAACTAGATTCGTGTCCCCCGTAATTGAACCAATATTAGTAGTAGCATTGAAAGTCGAAGTGATTCCTCCATCAGCGTCCTTAAAATCTACGGTTAAGTAATCGTCACCTTTACCCCCATCTACCGTTTGAGTCACTAGAGAAGAGGGGGCAATATATGGAGTTTTCAAATAGAAGGAGTCATTGCCATCGCCCCCAAAAAGCAGATTATTGTCTGATGAATTCTCAACAATCAAGTAATCGTTACCAGTGCCCCCATCTAGTAGGTTCTTGCCTGATGAATAGCTAGCATTCAAGTAATCGTCACCAGCACCACCCTTAAGGGTGTTATCGCCAAAGACAGTATAAATTCCGCTCTCGTAAGAGTATGTGTCGCCAGAGGCAAAGAGAGAATCATTGCCATTGCCTCCATCCAGTAGGTTATTGCCTGATGAAATCTCAACATTCAAGTTATCGTCACCAGTGCCACCGTTGAGGGTGTTATTGCCAGAGATAAAAAAGATGGAGAAGTAGGGGTCGGAGTCGGGGTTGTAGACGGGGTAGCCAGAGGCAGAGAGATAATCATTGCCATCGTCACCAGAGAGCAGGTTATTACCATTTGAAGCAGTCAATCCATCGTTACCTGTACCGCCAAGAATCGTATTATTACCATTGGCGCCCGCGTCGAGATTATCATTGCCATTGCTCCCCACAATAAAGTCATCGTAGGCTGTACCTCTGATCTCTAATCGTTCAATATTCTTGTAACTAACCCGATTCGTGCCTATTGTAATAGAGCCAATGTTAGTAGTGGCATTGAAAGTCGAAGTAATTCCCTGAGTAGCATTCCCGTTATAGGACGACAAGGTATCGTCACCTGTCCCTCCATCTATCGTATCATTGCCGCTAATGCCCGCGTCGTGCTCCAGATCGAGAGCAGTGCCCACGACGAACGTATCATTGCCATTGGTCCCCACAATAAAGTCATCGGAGACAGTAGTTGAGATATATAATCGTTCGATATTCTTGTAGCTAACCCGATTCGTGCCTATCGTAATAGAGCCAATGTTAGTAGTGGCATTGAAAGTCGAAGTGATTCCCTCAGTAGCACCGTCGTTATAGAACGACAAGTAATCGTCACCTGTTCCTCCATCTACTGTTTGAGTCACTAAGTCAGAGGGGGCAGGCTTTGAGGCACTTAAATAGAAGGAATCATTGCCATTGTCCCCAAAAAGCAGATTATTGCCTGTTAATTGGTAAGTACTGAAATAATCGTCACCAGCACCACCCTTAAGGGTGTTATTGCCAGAGATGTAATAGGCAGAGAGATCATCATTGCCATCGCCTCCAAACAGCAGGTTATTGCCTGTTGAATAGTCATCAACATTCAAGTAATCGTCACCAGTACCACCGTTGAGGGTATTGTTCCCCACACCACCCCGTAGCAGATCGTTACCAGTACCACCGTCGAGGGAGTCATTGCCCGTATCACCAACGAGGGAGTCATTGCCCGCACCACCAATTAGAGTATCATTGCCTGTACCACCTCGCAGCAAATCGTTGCCACTTTTGCCATCGATTTTGTCATTACCGCCTTGACCATTAACGACATCATCTGAATCGTCTAAACCCGTAATGTCATTGTCGAGGTCATTGAGGAAAGTTACTGTATTCTTGATGCCTATAGTAGTATCAGTGGAGTTGGCATCGAGGACATTAAAGCTGTCGGTGATACTATTTTGCCCATCAAACAGAATATTACCTATAGCTGGTGTTGTACCAGAAGCTCTCAGGTTCTCCAAGTTTTCTAGTTTGAAGTTTTTGAGGATGACTTTAGCATCAGCCACCCCTTCAAAAGTAATTTCCAGATTGTTGCCATTCTGGGTGAGCAGCAGATTTCGGGCAGTGAAATTAGCACCAAGGAATTTGATGGTATCGACTTCGGCAATGACTCCTGCTGTTGGGTTTGTTCCTTTACCGATGCCACCGAAATCAGTGATAGTATCAGTACCGTCGCCGAAGTTGTTGTAAACAAATATATCCTTGCCGCCGCCACCAGTCAGGGTGTCGTTGCCCTCCTTAGCTGTGATAGTATCGTTGCCTGCAAGACCCTTAATCGTGTCCGCGCTGTTAGTACCCAGTAGAGTATCATTACCGTTGGTTCCAATGATATTTGCCATAACTTTTACCTACCTAAATCGATTTTTTCAGTAACTACAATTCTCAAGTTGCTGTTAGTGCTGTTTTAGGGCAGAAAAAACTCACCTAAATTTGAGGTTTTCGGCATAGTTTATACGTCACTCTTGAGGAACAGTAATTTTTCTCGAAAATTCACCCGATGAAAAGCCTTTTACGTAGCACTCAATCTTACTATCTCCGACTATCTAAGTCTTAAGCATTGTACAAATTCATCAGCGTGTGCATTCAGTCAAACACATAGTTTTAGGCTTTTTTAATCATCCTTGATTCAGTAGTAGCAGCTACGCCCACCCAGCGTCGGCATAGTCCGCACTTCTCTGCGAGATGCTCCGCGTAGCTTGCTTCCACGAAGTGGTACGACAAAGCTCAGTGAACACTGCAGGCATCGCACAAAAAGCGTTGTCAAATCATGATTGAATGCCTAAAACTCACACTTGATGTTTGGTTTTTTTGTCAATGCGTAAGTCCTACTATCTTGAAAATACGGAACAGTTGACAGGGAATAAGGAAAGATAGATATTTTTATACTGTCGCTGTAGGCTATTGCCCGTGGGTGTTTAGCTTGAAAATAGGGAACATCTAATAACCCGACAATGGCTACATACTAACATATGTACTTAGATATCAATACATTTATTTGCATACTCTTTACATTATTTGTCAATAAATGTATATAGACATACAGAACTTTGTCTATTCTTCACATTTTGATAGTCAATCAGAAAGCAGAAAGCGTAAGCAAATGTTTTAAAGAGTGATAAATAATACATGTTTGAGTCTTTGAAGCGGAGATGCCTGGGTTGGGCTACGCCTACGCGTGGTTAATGTTTTGTATCTGGGTGAGAATCTTTAGAAGTTGCTATAATTCAAAACGCAGACATGATTCAACTTCGCCAAGAACACTTGCAAACGATCCGCATTCATGCCGAAAGCACCTACCCAGATGAGTGCTGTGGTATAATTTTGGGCTATCTGGCTAATGAGGGCAAAACTGTGGTGGAAGTCATGCCAACAGAAAATGCTTGGAATACAGAAGCGGTGGCTGAGTTTCCAGGGGAAGAGACAACAGCAAGTAAAAGACGGCAATATACGATCGCACCCGAAGTTATGCTAAAAACACAAAAGCAAGCACGCGATCGCTCATTGAACATTATCGGCATTTTTCACTCCCATCCAGATCATCCTGCTATCCCTTCAGAATGCGATCGCTTATACGCTTGGCAGGGATACTCGTATATAATAGTCTCCGTCCAAAACGGTAAAGCTGGAGAACTCCAAAGCTGGAGTCTTGATGATACTCATCATTTCCAACCAGAGGCAATTGAAAATATAATTTAACGGCTTAATTTCAAGACGGATATCGTTTTTCGATAGGATTAATATTCCCGCTCTCGCACATCATAAATGCTATGCTAAATCCCAACCTGGATGAAATCCAGTTGACCAAAGACGATTACGAACGCTACTCTCGACACCTGATTTTGCCGGAAGTAGGATTAGAAGGACAAAAGCGCCTAAAAGCTGCCAGCGTACAGTGTATCGGTACAGGTGGACTAGGTTCACCACTACTTTTATATTTGGCGGCGGCAGGTATTGGACGCATCGGCATAGTCGATTTCGATGTTGTCGATACTTCCAACTTACAACGCCAAGTAATCCACGGTACATCTTGGGTGGGTAAACCTAAGATTGAATCGGCAAAAAACCGCATTCACGAGATTAACCCCTATTGCCAGGTTGATTTATACGAAACCCGCCTGACTTCCGAAAACGCCTTGGAAATCCTGCGACCTTACGATATCGTAGTAGATGGCACTGATAACTTCCCCACCAGATATCTAGTTAACGACGCCTGCGTATTGCTGAATAAACCCAACGTCTACGGTTCAATTTTACGCTTTGAAGGGCAAGCGACTGTATTTAACTACGAAGGTGGCCCGAATTATCGTGACCTTTTTCCAGAACCACCACCACCAGGGATGGTTCCCTCTTGTGCAGAAGGTGGCGTATTGGGAATTTTGCCAGGAATTATTGGTTTAATCCAAGCAACGGAAACTGTCAAAATCATTCTCGGACAAGGTAACACTCTCAGTGGACGATTGCTGCTATATAACGCCTTGGATATGAAATTTCGGGAATTGAAACTGCGTCCTAACCCGATTCGCCCAGTAATTGAAAAGCTGATAGACTACGAAGAATTCTGCGGGATTCCCCAAGCTAAAGCAGAGGAGGCAAAACAACAGTTGGAAAGTCAAGAAATAACCGTCAAGGATTTGAAGGAATTGCTAGATAGCGGTGCGAAGGATTTCGTACTGCTGGATGTCCGCAACCCTAATGAGTATGATATTGCCAAGATTCCGGGTTCAGTGTTGGTACCTTTACCAGACATTGAAAATGGGAATGGTGTTGCAAAGGTGAAGGAAATATTAAACGGCCACCGCTTAATTGCTCATTGTAAGATGGGCGGGCGATCGGCAAAAGCCCTCGCCATCCTCAAGGAAGCCGGGATTGTCGGTACGAATGTCAAAGGCGGAATTACCGCTTGGAGTCGAGAAATCGATCCTTCAGTTCCAGAGTATTAACAAGAGAGGCAGGGGAAGCAGGGGAAGCAGGGCAGGTAAGGGAGGAAAGAAGGTTATTGTTCAGTAATTCTTCTTTCCCCGTGCCTGCCTCAACCAAAAAATTCCTTAACCGAACGATTGGGAGGCAGGGAAAATATTGCTCTCTGTTTCCTGCTGTGAGTAGAGCGAGTTTGCGGTTTAAATCCTCACTTCCCCATCTCCTGATGACCTTTTTGGAATTAAAAGTTAAGAAAAAGAATAATTTTTAATTAATTTTAGTCCAAAGCTAAGGGACTTGCGTGAAAATAAAGTACCAATAAACCAAGTTTTCGACACTTCGACTATGCTCAGTGCATCGCTGCGCTCAACTGTCGAAAGTTGAGGGTTGAGCGCAGTCGAAACCCGTCTGGTTGGGACACTATTAACCCGCACTTCCCTAACAATGATAGATAGCGCAGTGTTAGCGAGTCCACGTACTCTTCCCCTACGGGAACGCGATGTGCAACTTATTGTTGGAACACCACTTCTATTCCTCTCCCCGAAAGGTCAAGAGGCTTTGATTCTTGCTTCTCAACGCTAGCAGGGAAGGGGCTGGGGGTTAGGTTTGAAAGAAAGTCGCACACGGTGCTACGGGACGCTACGCGAACGGCAAAGCAAGGTACGCACAGCATCTCGTAGAGAGCGTCTGGTAATTTTTAATTAATCATTTTTAATTTTTAATTGGAGCGAAGCGCTTGACTACCTCGACATCTCGTTTCAATATTTTATGGGTGCAAGTTTGGGTGTTGGCAGGGGTGCAGGGAGCAATTACCCTTACCTGGTTAATTTATAATATATATTTGCCCCAACTTTTGACTGAATTTGGTTTTCCCACCTCATTGGCAGTTGGGTTGGTGATATTTGAAAATGCCTTGGGTGCAGTGCTAGAACCCTTGATGGGTGCGCTTTCAGATCAAGCTAGGCGCTGGATAGGAAGTCGTTTTCCTTTCATCTCAGTAGGTATGATTCTCGCATCGGCTTTGTTCATTGCCATACCATGCGTTGTAAGTTTGATCCCGCCTACTACCGTGATGCGTTGGCATAGCCCGCCGCAGGCATCGCTCTTACCTATAGTATTGGTAGCTTGGGCATTGGCAATGACAATATTTCGCTCTCCAGTTATGTGCCTATTGGGAATGTATTCGACACCAGCCCAGTTACCTTTAGCAGTAAGTTTTGTCACTTTAGCTGGTGGTTTGATTGGAGCTTTTAGACCGATAAGTTACAAGTTTATTCTGAGTTTAGGGCCAGTTTATACCTTTGCAATTGGTTCTTTTGTCATGTTGGGGGCGGCGGCTGTGTTGCGGTTAGTTAATCCTCCAGAAGCACCAGTGGATAAACATCAAGCAGAAACAGTAAAGTTGCCCTTACAGAAATTGGCTTTGATTTTAGTAACTGGTTTTGGTGTCGCGTGGGGTATCCGATTTCTCATGGATGTCTTGGGAAAAGTGCTGAAAGCCCAACTGAATACTGATAATATTGATGTGCTGATGGTTTGGATTGGAATAGCGATCGCTATTGCCAGCATACCAGCAGGTATCTTCGCCGTCAAAATTGGCAATCGTCAAGCAATGCTTTGTGGTATCTGTGCAATCATTCCCTCGTTATTGCTGATGATATCTGTGGGCGCACAAATTCCAATAATTGTGTTAATCGTTGCTGGCTTTAGTTTAGTTGTTAACGGGGCAATTCCTTTTGCTTTAGGGCTAGTACCCCAGCAGTGGGCGGGATTAGGAGTTGGGATGTATTTTGGTGGGTTCGCTTTAGCGATGAGTTTGTTTGGCGTTATATTTCCTCAACTGCAACAAATAACACCTTTTGTTGGTGCTGTTGGGGGTGGATTGGCATTTTTCCTGGCTGGTATTTGCATTGCGGTAAGTGGCATTTCTGAAACGCAGAGGTTTAACGTATAGGGACGCAAAGTTATCCTCTGCATCCCTCTATGTACGAATTACGAATTAGCCACGGGTTTCACTTGACTCAACAAATCGTGCAGTTTTTCGCCTTCAATGACCTCTGTTTCTAAGAGTTGAGTAGCGATCGCTTCTAGCAAGTCTCGATTCTGTCTGAGAATCTCTAGGGCTTGCTCGTGGGCTGTTTCCACGATTTCCTTGACTTCGATATCAATCGCTTTTGCCGTGTCTTCGCTGACCAATCTCCGAGGATTAGTAGTACCATTGCCCAAAAATGCTGCCTGTTGTCCTTGTTGATAAGCTAATGGCCCCAAGACTTTGCTCATCCCATAAGCTGTTACCATCCGTTCTGCCAAATCAGTTGCTCGTTGCAAATCGTTGGAAGCACCTGTGGTAATACTGTTAAATACAATCTCTTCGGCGGAACGTCCACCTAACAAAGTTGCAATCTGACCCCGCAGTTCTGCTTCATTCATCAAAAAGCGGTCTTCAGTTGGTAATTGCAGAGTGTAGCCCAAAGCTGCCATCCCACGAGGAATAATCGAAATCTTTTCTACGCGACCGTTTCCGGTTGTGAGTGCCCCGACCATTGCGTGACCAACTTCATGGTATGCAACAATCTTTTTCTCAGTGTCGTTCATCACGCGACTCTTCTTTTCTAAACCGGCGACTACCCGCTCAATTGCTTCGGCAAAGTCTTCTTGAGCAACTCTTTCACGCAGATTGCGGGCTGCCAATAATGCGGCTTCGTTCACCAAGTTTGCCAAATCTGCGCCAGCAAAACCGGGGGTACGAGTAGCGATCGCTTTTAAATTTACATCATCTCCTAATTTTACCTTTTGAGCGTGAATCTTGAGGATTGCTTCACGACCAGATAAATCGGGACGGTCTACCAACACTTGGCGGTCAAAGCGACCTGGACGCAGCAATGCAGGGTCTAGAGTTTCCGGGCGGTTGGTGGCTGCTAGCACAATCACCGTTGCATCCCCAGCTGCAAATCCATCCATCTCTGTTAGTAATTGGTTGAGCGTTTGTTCTCGCTCATCGTTACCACCGTAGAAGCCATTGCTACTACGAGACTTACCGATGGCGTCCAATTCATCAATGAATACAATACAAGGAGCTTGTTTTTTAGCTTGCTCAAACAAATCCCGCACTCTGGAAGAACCTACACCGACAAACAATTCGACAAACTCAGAACCAGAGATACTAAAGAATGGAACTCCTGCTTCTCCTGCTACGGCTTTCGCTAACAGCGTTTTACCAGTACCTGGAGGGCCAACCAACAGCACACCTTTGGGAATTCTAGCGCCAATTTGCGTAAACCGTGCCGGAGTCTTGAGGAAATCTACAATTTCCACTAATTCAGTTTTCGCTTCTTCTACCCCAGCCACATCTGCAAAGGTGATTTTGGCAGATTCGCCTTCAACGTAAACCTTAGCTTTGCTCTTACCAATGGAAAGCGCACCTTGAGGGCCACCGCCACCACCACGAGAAAGAAAGAACTGCCAAATACCAATAAAAATCAGTGGTGGAATCACCCAACTTAAGAGGGTTGTAAACCAAGTATTTTTGGGTGGAGGTGTAGCAGCGAACTCAACTCCCTTTTCTTCTAGAAGTTTAGGTAACTCTAAATCAAAGATTGGTGTCGTTGCAAACACTTGAGCAGGTTCGGCATTTTCTGCTTTTAATTGGTAGATAATCTGGTTTTGACCAACGGAAACGCGGCTGACTTCCCCTTCTTGAACTTGATGAATAAATAAGCTATATGGAACACCACTAGGGCCAGAAGCAAATAAACCAGGCAAAAATAAATTTAAGAGCAAGAATAGCCCTGATAGTGCCAGTAATATATTCGCAATGATCCGAAACCGAGGTGACTTAGGCTGTTCTTTAATTGCCATAGATTTACCAATCCTTAAAATGAAAACTAACTTGAAAATAGGGGATTCAGAATGCGGTATAGGGCATTGGTTCTTCTGCCCACTGCTTCCTTATCTCCCTTAACGCTTTGAGAAACTTGATTAAAGACTGGTCAAAAATGCTGGTATATTAGCCCAATCTCAGCGATATCTACGACGGTCACTGAGCGCAGCCGAAGTGCGCGCTAGCCTAGAGCAAAGTTGTTCAGTTTGTCTAGATCATCAAGAATACTAGCTCTTCTCATAATTTCTCCTAACTAGCAATGTTTGCAGCAATTTTTTATTTATGTAACTAAACTTAACAATTAAATTAATCTTTGGGAACTAACAAGCAAATACGGTTTACCGTACTCAAAGAATTAATATCACTCGAAATACTGCTCGGTTTTTGCATTTTTAACTCGGAATTGAGTTTGGGGAAAAGGTTAAAGGGTAAAGGGTAAAGGTTTTTTCTTTCCTCTTTCCCCAAAACCCTACAAGTATTGACACCACTCTAAATTAGAGAACTTAAGTAAAGAAAACACTGTCAAAAAGGATAATCTGAAAGTGTCTAAAGTCACAGTGAAATACTTTTCAAACAACCTCTAATTTTAGAGGGTAGCAATAGCGATCGCATCGTCTAAAACACTGCGAATGAGTGGATAATGACACAATATGCTTGCGTTAGTGCCAAAAAATTTAAATTGTGTAGGTTAGATTGAGGAATGAAACCCAACATTTCCGGCGCTTTGTTGGGTTGGGCTTTGATTAACCCAAGCTACAATATTAATAAAGCGAAGCCTGTAGCTGTAGCTACAGGCTCCTTGAGGTTTTTTATGAGCAATTCAGCAGACATGATATGAGTAGAAAAACCAGGTTGTTGATCTGCCCAAAAATTCTGTCCTCTACCCCTTAGATTCGACTTTTATAAGTAAGGAGTAGTATGGTTAGCTAAAACTTAAAAAGTTCAAAATTCCAGTTCAAAAGTACTAAATTTCAGCACCGCCTTTTGCTTCAGCACCCATTGGCGAAACATAATCACGGAAAAGGGTAATCTGTTGCTCAAAGTCTAATCCTTGAATTTTGCCAAACAACGCTTTACATTCTGAGGGAAGTTCATAGTCAGAAGGTACAGGAATGATAGTACCATTATCCATACCTTGAGATAATCTATACCAAAATAGGAGCTTAGTGGTATCGCCCAAAGAGCCATATTCACGAGAAATTTCCGTATCCGCTTTATTAATTAAGTCACGCTGAACTTGTAATTGTTGTTCGTGAGATAATTCCTTAACTTGATTAAACAAACCTTCAGCAATTTCTGGGGAAACAGTGCTAGCACCAGGAGCCGCCGGCGTAATCGAGCTACCCATTTCTTTGTAAATGAACCAAAACAAAGCCAGTTGTTGATCCACACCCAACTGTTGCCAAGCTTGAACATGTTCACGAATAGTAGGATCGCCAGTTTGTGTAGATGTCATTATTAACTCCGGTTGCAATTAATCAATTTCATTAGCAAGGTTATCAAATGTACATTTAGCGTTTTACCCTACTGAAGACAGATGTATTGTAATCAGAAAGAAGAACAAATGATAAGCAGAACATAAATCTGGCAAAGTGTAGTCCTGCATTAGGAGTATTACAGTTAAATAAATACATTACATCAAAATCTAAAGTAATCCTTGACTTTAGATATGTGAAAAAGTTAGCAATGGAAATGCTACAAAAATTTAGATATTTTTAAGAGTATTTCTCTAGATAGATGTTAATTTTTTTAGAGCAGTGCTTTTGTAAACACTGTCCAATTATTTAAGATTACAGCAGATTTAAAGGAAAGTGTTGTACACAAGCTCGCGTCTCAAAGCCAGGTATAAAAGCTGTTTTACTTCTGTTAGCGCAGCTTATTCTGAATTCTGACTCCTGAATTCTGCTGTAATTTAACTTGAGTTCGACGAACCTCTCCGTTTCAGAGGAGCAACGAAAAATTCAGCTTTTGCTCCCCTCTCCGACACGGAGAGGGGTTGGGGGAGAGGTCAAATAATACTTGTCGAACTCACGTTAATTTATTAACGGCAACATCCAATTTTTGGCGTTGCTGAATTGAAGTATGAATCTAGATGTAGAGACGTAGCACTGCTACGTCTCTACAAGGATTTTGGTATTATGCAAAATCGTTTTCATATATGGAATCAGCAACGCCCAATTTGTTAATGTAGAGCAAGAATACAGCTTCTGCTTTTCTTAAGCTTATTCTCGTCGATCTTGATAATCTTCAGAAGACTTTGGATCTAACTCCCAGCGATCGCCATCACGATCCTCTAAAATATCGTTGGTATGGAGAAACTCAGAATCAGCCATTTCTAGCCCTACTGCTGTTTCTAGCTCCTCTGTTACATTTTTATCGGGAGTGGAAGTACTACCACCAACAGCTTCATCTCCAACTGCATCTGCATCTTGCCAATAAGCATCAACATCTCCACCAGTCAGTTCAGGACTAGTTTCTGTGTACTCGTCTCTTTCTGCTTTTATTGAACGTCCACCAATATTGTATCCCGGCAAGTCTTTCACACCAGTACCGTAGGATTCGGTAATTTCTTGTGGCAAATCATTGGTTTCATTTTTATCAGGATGATTTTTTTTTGCCATAATATTAGCCTTTTTGTGCATTATCAGAATAACGTTTTACCGTCACCAATTTGTCTAACTAGAGATGTATAGCTGAGAAAATAATCTATCCCCTGGGTACGAAGCTAAACTAGCGATCGCGCCATAAGATTGTATGTGTAAATTCATGGTCAAGCAACTTGTAGTTGAAGCTTTTAGTTATGAGTTGGGAGTTATCAAGCCGAAATTATCAGTAGCAAACTTCTGCCTCATAACTATTTCTTATTTTGCAACCATCAAAATTTAAGTTGAGCATTTTAGTTTTGGCTCATCTTAAAAAAAATGTTAACCGAAATATTGAAATTAGAAATAAACAGCTAATAAAATCTATGACTGGCTATAACAATCATTCTGGTAAAAAGAAAGTTGCTATTCTCATTGAACAGGCGGTAGAGGATGGAGAATTTATAGTTCCTTATAATGGACTAAAACAAGCAGGAATGGAGGTAATAGTCCTCGGTTCTCGAATGAATGAAAAATATAAAGGTAAACGCGGTAAACTTAACATCCAAGCTGATGGTACTACAACGGAAGCGATCGCATCTGAATTCGACGCGGTGATCATTCCTGGTGGGATGGCTCCCGACAGAATGCGACGGAACACTAACACAGTACGCTTTGTCCAAGAAGCTATACAACAAGGAAAATTAGTCGCTGCTGTTTGTCATGGGCCACAAGTTTTGATTGAAGGCGACTTGCTCAAAGGTAAACAAGCTACTGGTTTTATCGCTATTGCCAAGGACATGATTAACGCTGGCGCAAAATATCAAGATGAGCCGATAGTAGTTGACGGAAATTTGATTACATCCCGTGAACCGGGAGACTTACCAATTTTCACCACAGCGATATTAAGCCGTCTGGGTTATGGTGGCAAAGATGCTGCATTACCAAATGAAAAAGACACAAGTGCTGAATGGTGGAAACTGGCTGATGCTTGGGGTGGCTCAACTAAAGGTGAAATCGCCAAAGGTTTAAATAATGCCCTTGCTGGTGAACGTTATTCGCTAGAAGCATTTGAAAACTACTTGCAAAAGGAATCAGATAACGAAGTTAACTCAGTCTTTCAAGAAATAATTGCTAATAAACAGCGCCACATTCAAAAACTGGAAAATTATCTTCAGCTATTGGCTGAAAAACCCTCTTTAGGCGCAAATATTGCCAATCAATATGCCAAGGTGAAAACTGCCATGACCGGAAGTGATGATATATATCAGTTACGTTCTGCTTTAGGTGATGTGCAAACTGGTATCGGCGATATTGGCAATTTGTCTGCAATGTTCACTGACCCAGTAGCAACTGCTATTTTCAAAGAAATTTATCACGATTTATTGAAATACGAACAGCGATTAGTAGAACTGTATCGGGTGCGGACAGTAGCTCAGATTCAGGCTCCTAAGCCGACTACAGGAGCTGCTGTATCAATGTAAGGTTTTTTGAACCTAGACGGCTACCGAAGAGGCGTAAATAACACACGAGAAAGAAGAGGGTATTTGCGCCTCTCTGGTGAATTTACAGTAATGGAGATATAAAAAGTGACTTCAACCTCAGGGGATAAATCAAATACAAACCAGCCGGAAGCTAGTGAAGTAGAGCGTTGGGCATCCCTTATTGGTGGCGGTGCAATGGTGCTAATGGGTTTAAGGCAAGGTTCATTGCGGGGAGCGCTGACAGCTTTAGCAGGTGGCGGTTTGGTTTATCAAGGTGCAACGAAGCAAAGCACAATCCAGAAAGCACAGGAAGCAATAGGGCTAAACCAACCCATCAAAGTTGAAAAGACGGTAACTATCAATAAATCGGCAGAAGAACTGTATCGCTTTTGGCACGACTTTGAGAATTTGCCTACATTTATGAAGCATCTCAAATCTGTCAAAGTGCATAACGAAAAACGTTCTCATTGGATTGCCAATGCACCCTTAGATAATACTGTAGAATGGGATGCAGATATTCTCGAAGACCGGGAAAATGAATTTATTTCTTGGGCTTCTGTAGAAGGTGCAGATGTTGATAATTCTGGTTTTGTCCGCTTCACAAAAGCACCAGGCGATCGCGGCACGGAAGTTAAGGTTGTTTTGGAATATAACCTCCCCGGTGGAGCATTGGCAGCTACCGTAGCTAAACTTTTTGGTGAAGAACCAGAACAGCAAATTGGTGATGAATTACGCCGCTTCAAAATGCTAATGGAAGCAGGCGAAATCGCTACAACTGAAGGTCAACCTTCTGGACGCAAGTAGAGTTATTTGTTCTTTGTCCTCTGTCATTTGTCCTTTGCCTAAAGCCAATGACAAATGACTAATGACCAATTACGAATGACTAATGACTAAGGACTAATAACTATGAAAGCAGTCTGCTGGAACGGTGCTAATGATGTGCGGGTGCAGTCGGTACCAGATCCGACAATTCTCAACCCGCGTGATGCGATTATTAAAATTACTTCCACGGCGATTTGTGGCTCTGATCTACATATATATGGTGGCTATATTCCCACAGTGCAACAAGGTGACATTATTGGTCACGAATTCATGGGGGAAGTCGTGGAAGTTGGCAGAGGAGTCAACAATTTAAAAATAGGCGATCGCGTAGTTGTTCCTTCCACGATTGGCTGTGGTAATTGCCATTATTGCCAAGGTGATATGTGGTCATTGTGCGATAACTCCAATCCTAACGGTTGGATTCAAGAAAAGTTATTCGGCAATATCACCTCAGCCATTTATGGCTACTCCCACATGCTAGGTGGGTATGCAGGCGCACAAGCAGAATACATCCGTGTACCCTTTGCTGATGTAGGTGTCGTCAAAGTTCCGCCAGATTTGCCGGATGAGATGTTGTTATTCATCTCCGACGCTATTCCCACTGGTTATATGGGTGCAGAATTATGCGATATTCAACCGGGTGATACTGTAGCCGTTTGGGGTTGCGGTGCTGTTGGACAATTTGCCATGATTAGCGCCTACATGATGGGAGCCGAAAAAGTGATCGGTATAGACCGCTTTCCCGAACGCCTGGAAATGGCGAAAAAGTTTGCCAAAGCAGAAGTGATTAACTACGAAGAAGTTAATGCTGGCGAAGCGTTGAAAGAGATGACTGGTGGTCGTGGCCCCGATGCTTGCATCGATGCTGTTGGTTTAGAAGCACACGGTGTTGGTTTAGAAGGCTTCTATGACGAAACAAAACAAAAGCTCAAATTGGAAACCGACCGTCCCCACGTTTTGCGGGAAATGATGGTCGCCTGTCGGAAAGGCGGGACTCTTTCAATCATGGGTGTTTATGGTGGTTTTGTAGACAAAATACCATTGGGTGCAGCCTTCAACAAGGGTCTAACCTTCAGAATGGGACAAATGCATGGGCAAAAATATATGCATTTGTTATTGCAGATGGTTTTGGATGGAAAACTAGATCCATCTTTTGTTGTCACCCATCAATTGCCTCTAGAGCAAGCACCCCACGCCTACAACATCTTTCAACAAAAAAAGGATAACTGCATCAAAGTTGTTCTTAAACCCTAAATGGCGAATAGTCATTTAAGGTTTGGATTTGTACACCTTACATAATAGAATTGAGGTCTTTTATGAATCGATTAACTTCTTGGCTGCGAAATATTCGTATTTCCCAAATCGTTGTAGTTTTCCTGGTAGGATTTATGTTTTTACTAGGTCAAGCTTTTACCTATGTTGATGTAGCCCAAGCTGATGTTACAACTCCAGAAGGCACTTATTATAAAGGAGTACCAGAAGGGCAAGGTGAAATTAGAAACGATAGCCAAACCACAAAAACCCAAAATCCCTTAAAAGAAGCTGCTAACACTATCCGCGAAAAACTAAACTTGGATGAAGAGGCTCCTCGCTCTACAAAAGAGTTTCTGAAGTCTACAAAAAATAAAGTCGAAGAAGCAGGTCAGCCATTGACTCAAACTAAAGAAGGTTATTACCGAACTCCTCCTAGCAAGTAACAGAGAGATAGAGTCTAGACTCGTTAAAACCTTTGAGTCTAACTTTTTGACTCATACACTGTAAAACAACCTTTGAAAATTTACTGAGACGCGATAAATATCGCGTCTCAAAATCAGGCTAAATCGAGTGTTTATCTTGATATTAACGAGCCAGAATTAATAAGTAAGGACTAAATATTATGAAAGCAGTTTGCTGGCATGGAGCAAACGATGTGCGGGTTGATACAGTTCCCGACCCCAAAATTATTAACCCACGCGATGCCATTGTTAAAATTACTTCCACGGCAATTTGTGGTTCGGATTTGCATATTTATGACGGCTACATTCCCACCATGCAAAAGGGCGATATCCTTGGTCATGAATTCATGGGGGAAGTCGTAGAACTTGGAAGTGCAGTTAAAAATGTGAGGGTAGGCGATCGCGTCGTTGTTCCCTTCACTATATCTTGCGGTAGCTGCTTTTTCTGCAATCGGGATTTATGGTCACTGTGCGACAACTCTAACCCCAATGCTTGGTTAGTAGAAAAGCAAATGGGTCATTCGCCAGCAGGTCTATTTGGCTACTCTCATTTATTCGGCGGTTACGCTGGTGGTCAAGCAGAGTATGCACGAGTACCCTTTGCCGATGTCGGTTTGTTCAAAATTCCCGATGGTTTAACGGATGAACAAGTATTATTTTTAACAGATATTTTTCCCACAGGCTACATGGCAGCCGAGAACTGCAACATCAAACCTGGCGATGTTGTTGCTGTTTGGGGTTGTGGCCCAGTTGGACAATTCGCCATCAGAAGTGCATATATGTTAGGCGCAGAACGGGTCATCGCCTTCGACCGCGTTCCCGAACGGCTGCAAATGGCTAAAGAATACGGCAAAGCAGAAGTTCTTAACTACGAAGAAGTAAATATAGGCGAAGCACTCAAAGAAATGACTGGCGGTCGTGGCCCCGATGCTTGCATTGATGCAGTGGGAATGGAAGCACACGGCACAGATTTTATGGCATTCTACGACCAAGTAAAGCAAACAGTGCGTCTCGAAACAGACCGTCCGACGGCATTACGGCAAGTAATAGTATCTGCTGCCAAAGGGGGTCACGTATCACTTGCGGGTGTGTACGGTGGCTTTTTAGATAAAATCCCGATGGGTGCTGCCATGAACAAGGGATTAACCTTCAAAATGGGACAAACGCACGTCCACAAGTATCTAAAACCTTTGCTAGAACACATCCAAAATGGTGACATTGATCCAACGTTTATCATCACCCATACTTTACCTCTAGAACAAGCTCCCCACGGCTACGAAATTTTTAAGCACAAGAAAGATAACTGCATCAAAGTTGTACTAAAACCATAAGGTGATTATGAGCGATACCAGCATTAAAAAAGTAGATTCTACCCATTCCCCTAAAGGTAAACTCGGTCAGAAGTATCTTGCTTCTGGTAAATCTCTTTCCATGCGTCTTTGGGAAGACGAACAACCAAACGAAGACAAAGAACCAGCTTCGCGCGACTATGAAACAGTTGGTTATGTAATTAATGGTCGTGCCGAATTGCACATTGAAGGGCAAATGATTTTGCTAGAGCCTGGTAGTTCTTGGGTTGTACCCAAAGGAGCCAGCCACACATACAAAATTTTGGAACCATTTACTGCTGTTGAAGCAACCAGTCCACCCGCTCAAGTCCACGGACGAGATGAAAATTAAACCGCAAACATTATAGCGGTGTTTGAATCTTACTCCCCTTCCCTTGCAGGGAAGGGGCTGGGGGTTAGGTCTATATTGCACTCAACCCAAAAACGCTATGTAGCCGTTTTCAATTGTGTTTAATAGACATCTCCAGAAATTAATTATGCGTTACCTGAAACCCTTGTAGAGACGTTGCATTGCAACGTCTCTACATTCATTTTCGGAAATGTTTAATGTAGGCATTTCGTAAGGGCGCACAGATGTGTATACGTGTTAACTTAACGTAAAAGCCATGTCCCGCCTTGAACTGAAGTTCCTTGCTAATAGTTAAAGTCTACTAAAGTAGACTAAAGATTTTTAGGAATATTTAGTCTACTGAAGTAGACTTTAGCTATTAGCCCTGAAATTTATTTCAGGGCGGGTGAGGAAGCTAACAGTTAAGCTACTTTTAGCTTAAGTTGACACCAATGACAGCTGTACTACCCTACTGTCTTTTGGTTATACCTTTCTCGAAAGAAGCCAGGGTTTTCTGAAATCCTTTCCTAGACAGAACTATAAATAAAAAAGCCCTAGTCGGAATACTTATTTAAAAGTATTTTTTTTATCTGACTAGAGGCTGATGAAGATAAAGCATTTGATTAGTTTCCTAGTAATAAGAAGCTACACAAAATCGCATAAAAGTTTGGCAACTGTTTTGATTTTGCGTCAGCAACATCTGCAATTAACGAGGAATTCAAATGTTTTATCACAATAAGAAACTCCAGTATTTTAAGCCGCCAGAAAAACCAGATGCAGTTTACGCAATGAAAATTCAAGAACTCATCGGCGGGACTTTTGGTGAAATGACCGTGATGATGCAGTATCTGTTTCAAGGTTGGAACTGTCGAGGCCCTGCCAAGTACCGGGATATGCTGCTAGATGTTGGTACTGAGGAAATCGGTCACATTGAGATGCTGGCGACGATGATTGCCCATCTTCTAGATAAAGCGCCGATCAAAATGCAAGAAGAAAGTGCAAAAGATGCGGTAGTAGGTGCTGTGATGGGCGGTAGTAGCCCACGAGATGTAATTATGGCGGCGGCGATGAACCCCCAACACGCTATTGTGTCTGGTTTGGGTGCAACACCATCTGATAGCGTCGGTTATCCTTGGAACGGTCGTTTTATTGTCTCCAGTGGCAACTTGTTGGCAGATTTTCGGTCTAATCTTCACGCCGAAAGTCAGGGACGTTTGCAAGCAGTACGACTGTATGAGATGACCGACGATCCAGGGGTGAAAGATACCTTGAGCTTTATGATCGCTCGTGATACCATGCATCAAAATTTGTGGCTAGCAACCATTGAGGATTTAGAAAGCTCTGGATTGGAAACCACGCCAGTTCCCAGTTCCTTCCCATTAGAATTGGAGAAACGCGAGTTTTCTTATCAGTTCTGGAATCACTCAGAAGGCACAGAAAGTTCTGAAGGTCGTTGGGCAAAAGGCCCCTCAATGGATGGCAAAGGCGAATTCGAGTATGTGGAAAATCCCCAACCACTAGGCCCAGAACCACAACCTCCTGTACCCGATCCACGACTGCATGGTACATCGAAAATGCCACTGGCACAAGGCGATGTTTCAAGCGCACCCTCTTTGATTGACCGTATAACAAGTATCGGTGATTAATCATTGGCATAGAGTTGCATTCACATCTGTCCTAATAACATTTGATTCCCCCAATTCTCCTTACAAAGGAGGGTTGGGGGAATTTTTGATGAAGATTCATCAGTTAGCTAGCACTCACTTGGTAGTTTGATAGATTAAGAACGTCGAACCAGTCAGAGCCTCTGCGGTTTGTTATTCCGTAATTCCTGCGTAAGTCCTGTTAGTGACAAAGTGGCGATTCGTTCAGTATTTCCAAAAGCGATCGCTCTATAATTTCACTGACAAATTTATTGCCTTGCAAGTTGAGGTGAATGTGATCGTGAAACAAACCTTGCGGGTTACTGGTTGAATTGAAGCTCGGCAAAAAGTCTATATAGTTAATTTGCTGTGCTTTGGTAAAATCGCTCAAGCGCTGACGTGCTTGAATTTCGTAATCGCGGAGGCCTGGTTCACCAATTTCTCGTAGTAAGGGAGTCATGACTAGCAAAAATTGGCTGTTGCTTTGCCGAGTTAGGGTTTGAATTTTAGCGATCGCCTCCAGATTAATCCCTACGCGATCGCCTGCTTCATTTTGCAAGGCTTGTATTTCGGGAATTGGCTTTTGCTTAACGATATAACGTTGCCACACTTCCACTAATGCCAGGGGAGGTTTACTATCTGGGTAATTGCGATCGCGTCCTACTGGTAAAGAAGTAGGAGCAGTAGCAAACAAATCATCGGTATTAATTAATAACACTACAGCTTGCGCGTTGAAATTGCCAAACTTCTCTAAATAAGCTAATTCGTTCCTTGGCCCCCAAGAGTTGGCGGAAGCATTTAGCACTTCTACTTCCTGATAATTACTATTAGTAGATGATGCTAGTGAACGCATCATCAAACTAGAGATTGTATTCGTCTGATCTGTCCACCAGCCGCCATTAGCTATAGAATCACCTAACAGTAAAACTCGCAGCCCAGCAGGTGCGGGTATCTTTTTTATCGGATTACCTCGCATAGAATATTCATTAATTTCAATGCGATTACCAAAACGACGGGTACGCTGGTTAGGAGCCAACAAATAACCAATCTGCTCATCGCCAATATAAATCAGGGGATTACCAAAACCAAACAGCGATCGCAGTCCAATCTCAACTACCACAAACAATCCCACAACCACTGCCGAAATTACGATCAATGCCATCACCTACTTGCACCCTTTTATACTGAGTTACTGTTCAACGATAGTAACTGACGGATTGGGAATTGGGGATTGGGCATGGTTATTCTCCTTGTTTGCGCCAGTCTTCAGCCCATTTTGTATAAATAATCCTACTACCTCTAGCGAAGTAAGTAATTGTGGGGTTTTAAAAATTGTGAAGGTTAAACAAAATAGTATTAGGAATTTAACATCATCCGCAAAGAGAAGGACTACAATCAAAGCGGACAAAATGTTTCATGCTCCAACAACAGAGGATTACAAAGCTATGTCCGACTTAAATCGAGGAATTATGAAATTCGAGGGGGCAGATTCCCCAAAAGTAGTCACTATCTCTACCGTGTTGCTTTTGGGATCGATCGCTGCTCTCATAATTTGGGCGCTGCAAGCTGCCTATGCGCTAAACTAAAACCATTAGTCGCCTAAAAGGACACTTGTCTTAAACGCTTTCCGTCGTAGCCAAGTGTCCATTTAGCAACTAGTAATTGAAGAATCCAGAATCCAGAATCCAGAATCCAGAATGCTTTTCCTTGGGGGATTCAAACCACTAGCTGATTGTAGATTTCTAAATCTATAATTTGGATTGTTTTTGAACCCCCGTGTTTATGCTCTAGTCATCATTCTGAACGCCAGTTGCTCCACTTCGGGAAACCCCAAGACCGCACTGGCTCCTCCTGACTCCTGACTCCTGAATTCTTTTTGATAAAAACGCCCTAATAACCATCAAAAATTTCAGCAAAACTTTAGATTTTAGATTTGAGGTTTTAGATGGAAAATTTAAATCTAAAATCCAAAATCCAGAATGTTTGAACCTTGGGGTGTCTTAGTTATTTTAATTGTCTGCCCCCTCTTGGGCGGATTACCCCTGATTGCATGGATTACTTACGCGCTGACGCGGAAGCAATTATCACAAGTTGGTACAGGAAACATTAGTGTATCGGCTGCTTTTTATCATGGCGGTAAATTTGTCGGAATTCTGGCAGTCTTGTCAGAAGCTTTTAAAGGAGTGGCGGCAGTGTTACTCAGCCGCGCTTTCTTTCCAGATGGATCTGCTTGGGAATTGCTTGCCCTTATCGCTCTAGTAATCGGTAGATACTGGATCGGCAGAGGGGCGGGTACGACAAATGTTGTCTGGGGATTTGTCGTACACGATCCACTGGTGGCTATATTTGTATCTTTCTTTGCAGGTATTAGTTTGACAATTCTGCAATCAAGAAAGGTAGTAAAATTTGGGGTTTTGCTTCTTTTTCCTCTGTTTGTGGCACTTCTACACATTAGCGATATTCCCAGAATCCTCGCTGCTGTCGCCTTAGCTAGTTTAATGGGCTGGATTTATATCAAAATTCCTGATGATATGAAACTGCCAGCCCAAGAGGCACAAACAGAATCGCAAGCAATGTTGGAATTTTTACGCGGCAATCGCGCAATGATTTCTTTAGATGAAGAGTTGGATGCTGCCATTGTCGGAGAAAAAGCAGCTACGTTATCTCAAATTAAGCGCTGGGGCTATCCAGTGCCGAAGGGGTGGGTACTCGCCCCAATCGACGATCCCCAACTGTTAACAGAATTTCTCCAGCCATCAGAATTATCCCCCTTGGTGGTGCGTTCTTCTGCTATTGGAGAAGACTCGGAACAGGCTTCTGCTGCTGGGCAATATCAAACAATTTTAAATGTAACCAGCCCGGAGGAATTGCAGCAAGCGATCGCTCAAGTTCAAGCTTCCTACAATCATCCATCTGCCGTCCAATATCGGCGCGATCGCGGTTTAAACGATACAGCAATGGCTGTGTTGATTCAACAACAAGTCCAGAGTGTATATTCTGGTGTTGCTTTCAGCCGCGATCCCATCACCCAACAAGGTGATGCAATTATCATAGAAGCCCTTCCAGGCAGCCCGACGCAAGTCGTTTCTGGAAAAGTCACACCAGAACAATATCGCGCCTTTGTCATTGAAACAGAAAATTCTTACTCTGTACAATTAGAGGGTCAAGGACGAGTCCCCCAAGCATTAATCAAACAAGTTGCTTACCTTACCTACCGACTCGAAAAACGTTATCATGGCACTCCTCAAGATATCGAGTGGAGTTACGATGGTCAAACGCTTTGGGTATTGCAATCTCGACCGATCACGACTCTGTTGCCCATTTGGACACGCAAAATCGCCGCCGAAGTGATTCCAGGAGTAATTCATCCCTTAACATGGTCGATTAATCGTCCCTTAACTTGTGGAGTTTGGGGAGAACTTTTTACTATAGTTTTGGGCGAACGCGCTTCCGGGTTAGATTTCACCGAAACAGCGAGTCTGCACTATTCCAGAGCTTATTTTAATGCATCCCTCTTAGGAGATATTTTTCTCCGTATGGGATTGCCGCCGGAAAGTCTGGAATTTTTAACCAGAGGAGCGAAATTAAGTAAACCGTCCTTGCAGTCAACCTGGAAAAACTTGCCAGGATTAGGAAAGTTGCTGAAGCGGGAATTAAGCTTAGAAAAAGACTTCAAGGAAGATTACTATAAACTTTTTATTCCTGGGTTGTCGCAATTGGCGCAGGAAGATGTCGAGAACTTGGAACCATCCAAGCTGTTGACAAGAATTGATTTTATTCTGGAGTTACTACACCGAGGAACATATTACAGCATTTTAGCTCCCTTGAGTGCGGCTCTGAGACAGGCGATTTTCCGGGTGAAGGATGGGCAAATCGATCATAGCGTCACGCCAGAGATTGCAGCATTGCGATCGCTCAGTGCAATAGCTACAGATGCCAAACAGATATTGCTTGAGTTTGATCCACAGCAGGTATTTGAGCAATTAAAGCAAACTCCAGAGGGAGAGAAGATTCTCCAAGAATTTAACGAATTACTTCAGGATTATGGCTATTTAAGTGAAGTAGGAACTGATATCTCCGTTCCCACTTGGCGAGAAAATCCTCAGATGATTAAGCAGATGTTTGTGCAGTTAATGCAGGGGAACGAACCACAAGGAGGCGCTAAAGACGCGATTAATAGTATCTTTGCCAGTAAGCGCAAACGCTCTTTTGTGCAACGGCGTGTAGATATCAAAGGACGAGTTACCGAAGTTTATTCCCGGCTTTTAGCGGAATTGCGTTGGAGTTTTGTGGCTTTAGAGAAAATTTGGTTAAAGTCTGATTTACTCAGAAAAACAGGTGATATCTTTTTTCTCAACTTTGATGAAGTGCGGCGTTTAATTGTGGATGAAGATTCCAGCTTAATCGAGCAGTTGGATGAGTTAGTGGAATTCAGGCGATCGCAATTTCTGCAAGATAGCGAAATTATTCAAGTACCTCTTTTAGTCTACGGTAATACACCTCCTCACCCGTTAGCTCCCTCTGAACTCTATTCTGACCAAATTTTGCAAGGTATTGGAGCCAGTCATGGACAAGTTGAAGGTAGAGTGAAGGTGTTGCGAAATTTACAAGACGTGCCAGAAATCGATCGAGATACAATTCTGGTAGTACCTTACACAGATTCCGGCTGGGCCCCATTATTGTTAAGAGCTGGAGGATTAATTGCCGAAGCTGGTGGCAGGCTTTCTCATGGTGCGATCGTTGCTCGTGAGTATGGAATCCCCGCAGTGATGGATGTTCGCGGTGCTACATGGCTCTTGCAAGATGGTCAACGAGTCAGGATTGATGGATCTAGGGGTATTGTGGAATTATCTAATGATTTAAGACCAGAATGATTACCACTTCCCTGAAAGACTTGCCTGAAGAGTCGGTTTCTCACAATGCCGAAATCAAGAAAAAGGTGATGTTACGCTTCGGCGATTTACCTCACCTGACTAACTTTTCTCAAGCACGTTTTGCTCCTGGACAAACCGCATCAGCACACGCGCATCAAGATATGTGCGAAGTATTCTTTGTGGAAGCTGGTTCAGGAGTAATTCACATTGATGGTAAAGAATACCCCTTGCTTCCGGGAAACTGCGTAGCCATCGAACCAGGAGAAGTACACGAAGTTGTCAATAGTGGCTCAACTGAACTTGTTTTGACATACTTTGGTTTGCGAGTTGAAAAATCAGGCTAATCATCAGTTACAAACGTGCATTAATTAGCGACTTGGGTGAATAAAGATATAGAAATCCTGGCGTTGTTGAATTAAAGTATGAATTTGGATGTAGAGACGTAGCACTGCTACGTCTCTACAAGGATTTTGGTATTATGCAAAATCCTACATCATACATGGAATCAGCAACGCCGAAATCCTAAATCATTCGTGTTTATGAATTCTGTTCTTGTTCTCTTTTCCTCGTCGTATAGCACAAGCCTTGGTGGTCAGGACATCATCTGTTGATGAAACTTAGACACAAAAAGACTTTTCACCCAGTCCCTTGCTATACTTGGTGAACCAGCGCTATATGAGTGAAAACAAATGTAGAGATGTTACATGTAACGTCTCTACAAGGGTCTGAGATAACGCATCATTAATTTCTGGAGATGTTTAATATACCAAAGGTGTCGCGCCGCGCATCTGACGTAAAGAATTTATACAGGCAGCACAGTCGCAACCAAATAAGTTGATTGCCATATCGCTTTCTTGATCGTTAAACTCCAGCATGGGAGCATCTTCTTGAGAAAATTCTATTTCCGGTTGATATTTAGGAATTTGAGCCAATACAGAAGCTCTTGCACACACTAAACCTACTTTATGTTTATTGCGTATACAAGATAGACTGTCTGTGGTTTTGGCTCTTACTTCTGGCTCCATAGCTTGTGCTTGATTGAGCATTACTCCCATAGAGAGAATAGAGCTAATCAGCACAGGAGAAGAAAGCAAACTCAGGATGAATTTGTTCATGGGTTCTTTAGAAAACAATTGCGATCGCTCAGATTATCCGATTAAATCTTACAGTGCAAGTAAATATTTATCAGGAATATTGCGTTAACTCAGAAGTTCCTAAGTATCGGCACATTTTAGCATCTGTTGGTAGGCAGGAGGTATAAAGCTGAATTTATATACTAAAACAGTATTTTAGTCAATATAAACATACCTGAATTTACCAAAAATCTTCCGGCGATCGCCTTCAACTTTCTCTTACAAAAGGGCACTAAGACCCCACCCCCAGCCCCTCCCCGCTCTTCGGGAGGGGAGACTTTGACGGCAAGTCAAAGGCGGGGTGGGGTTCTTTAGAATCTCTAATATCGATTAATGTGAGGTTGCAAGAGCAAGTTGCTTGAGCAACTTGTCTCATCAAGCCTGATTTTGTGCAGTTTTATGTATCAGTATAACGACGCGGCGTATAAACCCAGATGCTACCATCGCGGCGCTTGATGGTTCGGGTTTTTGTGGAACCGACGAGAATAATTGTCCGCATATCAGCGCTTGCAGATGTTAACTCGTCAAGTGCGATCGCTTTCACCGTCTGTCCTGGTCTGCCGAGATTCCTTGCTAACACTACTGGTGTATCCGGTGTTCGATGTCGCAACAAAATATTTCTCGCTTCTGCCAGTTGCCATGTACGCTTTTTGGAAACAGGATTGTAGAAAGCAATGACAAAATCAGCCTCAGCAGCAGCAGCAATTCGTTGTGCGATCGCAGACCAAGGTTTTAAAATATCAGACAGGGAAATAGCACAAAAGTCATGTCCCAGGGGCGCACCAATGGCGGCGGCGGCGGCTTGCATAGCAGAAATGCCTGGGGCCACATGAATATCGATACTGTCCCATTCGGGTTTGGCATAGCGATCGCAGACTTCAAAAACTGCTGTTGCCATTGCATAGATACCGGGGTCGCCAGATGAAACTACAGCTACATATCGTCCAGATGCTGCTAAATCAAGGGCCATTTTTGCCCGTGCTTCTTCTTCGCGGTTGTCAGACTCATGCCGTTGCTTGCCATCAGCCAGAGAACCAACTAAATCTAAATAAGTTTTATAACCCACGAGGTCAGTTGCCGACTTGAGTATCTCCTTTACTTCGGGAGACATCCACTCTTGACCACCAGGGCCAGTGCCAATAATCGCTAACCGTCCGCGTGGCTGACCGATGATGTTGGGGTCAATTGGTTGGGGGGCAATAGCGATCGCAATGTCAGGAGATGGAGATAAGGGAGATGTACCTGTGGCGGCGATCGCTGAGGCTTGGGCGGGGCTATAACCTTGTGATAAGAGACTTTCTAGCTGATTTGAGGTAAAAAAGCGGACAGGTACTTTCAAAGCGTTAGCTACGGCGTAGATTGCGGGATCGGCTGCGGCAGTGATGGGTGCAAATATGCCAGCGACTGATGCTTTTTCTAGTTTGGCATCAGCTAGTAGTTGGTGTACTAAAGCTACTGGATCATTAATCATGCCACTCATTGCGATCGCGATCGTTGCTGGGTGGTAAACAAGACAGTTGGCTGTAGGAGTAACCAAGCGTTCCGTAACTTGGATGGTCAAATCTCCCTTTGGGTCTATAGGCAGTTTACTATTGTTCAACCAAGGCGCTATTCCTTCTAGCTTGACTTGCGCCCCAGCTAACACATCTGAGATAAATTTCTTCGCATCATCTGGGTTGGCTAAATGGTATCCAGGGGGAGGAGATAACAGCGTTGTGCCCAAACGTAAATCGCCTGTGGTCGTAATTGCAGGTTTGACATCCAGCGCTTCGGCAATGCGACGGGCCAAATCGTTTACTCCACCAAGTCCACCCAATAGGGGAACAACAGCACTACCATCTTCAGCCACAGCTAGCACTGGTGGTTCCTGTCGTTTGTCTGACAGTACCGGAGCTAGCGTTCTAATTAAAATACCGGCGGCACAAATGCCAATCAGTGGTCTTCCCTGGACAAATAACTCGCGCAGCGTCTCGCCAAAATTTGTGAAGCTGACATCAACTCCCGATGTGCGATCGGCTAGACCGTATAGTGTTGCCCCTGGTAGCACAGTGATTATTTTGCGTGCTACTGTCACGCTATTTTGACCTAGTATTACAATGGCGGGTGCAACGTTCATTATTACTTAATTACGAATTATTTAATTAGCACTTTAAATAAATGTTCTGAGAAATTTGAGCGCTTCAATTTTATTGTTAAATATGGCGTGAATTAAATCACCATTATTCTAACGAATATCAATCTCGTATTTTAATGGTGGGGCAAATGTAGGTTGATTCTCTGGATAATTATGAATATATTCAATAGCATGTTCGACAGTGGCACTTTGTTGAGATAGCCCATGTAAGACAATGACATTTACCTGTTGGACTAGTCTAGCAAATGACTGCTCTAAGGTATTGATAAATTTATCTATCTGGAATTTTTCAAGACTTAGCATTTTATTCTTAATATTAGTAATATCTGGCTCTGATAATTTTTTCCATTGCCCAATCTTATTTTGAAAGTCCGTTTCTAATGTATTTTCATTGAAAGATGCATTTATACCAACAGATGTAAATGATTTAATGATGTTTTCATACTTGAGATAAAGAATTTTAAAGCCCTTAGATTCTAATTGGTCAAGCGCTCCTTGAGTAAACACACCTGCTAGAATAGCTCCTAAAAATGGGTTAAGGTGACTATAGGTGTCTGCCAAAGGAATAAGCGCTCCTTCAATTTCTTGAACCTTGTTTCTAGAATGCTTGGTGTAACGCCGCCACGCAGTCTCAATAAATGCTACTGGAAGACCAAGAGTATCTTCTGTACCTCCTCGTTCCAGTACATAGTCAAGGTCATGATAGTTACCGTAGCGATCCTGCCATGATACCTTTTTAGTGATTCGTGCCTTGCGCTTTCTCTGATAATCTAAGTAAAAACCATGTTCATCAGCCACTTTTTGAAGTGTCTCACGAATAAATTCCTGGATGAAATGTCCTAAAATCTGACCCCATTTATGTGAAAATGACTCTGCCATTACATTCGTGCAAAAATAATTTGTGTTGTGATTGCCCTACCCGTAAACCCACAAACAACCTTCGCAAAGAGGAACTTTATGCTTGCGATTTTTCCACTTCACATTTCGGTCACGAACTTTTTCAAAATTAAAAGATTTAAACCCTGCTGCTTGTGCTAATAAGCCCATCCATTCAATCACCGGAATATAAACACCATAGGGAGCAGAATCGCCAATCATAAAGCAAACTGTTGCAGGACTTTTGCATACTCTGCGAAGTGCTATCCAAACTCTAGCCATATCCAAAAAATAGCAGGCAATCATCAAATGATAATTCTTTTTACCTCCATGTAAATGTCGTTCTTGGGACAATTTATGACAGGTTTCAATAATACTAGCTTTGATTGGATATAATTCATGAGATGCTAGAACTTCGTCGATGTTTACATTTTTATTGGTTACATGCTGCGAACATGAACGAATTAAGTATTGCCTCACCGCACTTTGTAAATCACCCCAACCGGAAATTTCTTTCATAAAACACATTTCTAGACGTGTAGCATCTGCATAGTCATAGTTGTTAGCATACGGTGGTGATGTGATTACCAAGTTGGCAAAATTATCAGGTACACCCTGGTAAGTCCGAGCATCAGATTGAATAAGACAAGCAACAGAAGCCGCCATTTTTCCGGCAATTCTCATATCTGTAGCTATACTCTCTGCCATTAGGCGAAAAGCAGACATTGCATCTAAAGAATATTGTTTCTTTTTATTTGGTAAAATGTACTGCCAAGGTGCAGTTCCAGCATGAGAAACATGACGAAGAATTGATATAAGCGTTAACCAAACTAACTGAGATTCAGATGAATCATCAGCAAGTTTTTCCCAAGATTGGCGCAATCTATCTAGAGACTCAAGTGAAGATATACTAAAGCATTCATGAATCAGTTTCGGGTATATATCTACACAGGGCTGAACATTTTCGGCACATTTTATAACTTTTTCTATATGTTCAAGATAAGCATCAGCGTCAGTTTGATATAAAAGTTTAGCTCTTGCTATACGCACAACAAAGGGATGAGCCTCAATTCCCAAACATTCAACTCCAAGCTTTTCAGATACGAGTAAGGTTGTACCAGAACCAGAGAATGGATCTAAGACAGTAGTTTCTCCTCGTTCTTTAGCTTGGGTAATTATAGTTTCTACCCATTGTGCAGAGAAACCTGCACTAAATCTAAACCAGCGATGAACTGGCAGTTTCATGTTATTAATGAATGTAGATGAAATGTCCAAGGATTGGGAAGTGCAAGAAGAAAATTCCTGAAATGGCAATTCTAATTGTAGATTCATGTGGATAGTTATTATTGTTTATGAAGCGATCGCTGGAAAATAAATAGGTAAAATGCGGTTTTGCAATACTAGTACACAGTATTTATCACAATTGGTTAAAATGTTCCTCTGTAATACCCAACTGCTTTAGAATTTTATAAAAATCGCATTCTCTCAAAAGAGGCGATCGCTTCTTCAAATTGGGACTCAAGGATTGGGACTCCAACCAAATCTCAAAATAATTTCTTCCCCAGTCCCTAATCCCCAGTCCCTACTTCAATTAGCTTTCCGCTCTTTCAGCACTTGATCTAGCAAGTTTCTAGCAGATTGTGCTTTCGCCAACGCTACTTGATGGTCATTATAAGCACGAACCAGGCGAGAAAGACTGCTCACACCTATCTTGAGTTGCTCAAGTTCATCACCAGCAACTAGTTCTCCATCAAGCATCCGCCCAATCAACGGCTTGATATCGCCTACTTCCTGCCGGACTTTTTGGAGCTTTTCTAAAGAACTCAGCAAGGTTTTTAGTGAGTTCAATATATCGTCAATATCCTGAGCATCCTCCACTGGCTCAGGCGAATTTTCAACTGCTGTGATCGTATTTTTGTCTGAAGCTGTAGGCAATTCCTCTACAGACGTTTCAGTTGTAACCCCGTTTGACCGTGCCATCAACGCTTCCTCAAGGAATTTTTCTCAGTGTATCGCTGATTTCAACTTGCTAAAGATAATATCGTTATAATTCGTTAAATAAATGCTTGTACAAATTCAACTGTACGTCACTATCACTAAACCAAAGAATTCCCTTAGCTGTAAATCAGGGCTATTTCATTTTATTTAGGACTTACGCAAAATTATGATAAAACGAACCGCAAAAAACGCATACCCCTGCGGGGAAGCAAGCTACGCGTAGCGTCTCGTAAGAGTTGAACAAAAAGGAATAAGAGTTTCAGAGAGTTCTTGCTGTAAGTCCTGCTATTTTTAGGGCAGTTATTACAAATATTTTGGGTAAAACAATAATTTAGCAACAAACCTATCCTTCCAAAATACCCGTTGTATGAGATATCGCTCAGAATTATAAATTTTTGCTTTAGTTCTGGAATCGCTTGCAAAAATACCAATCCCTAAGACTGGTAGTCTTCAAAGGTGTCGCAGCAACGCTTATCGTAGACATTGTTCCTTTCAACGTCAAGGTATTATGTACTCGAACACCGTGCAGCATACAGTCTGAGGTTTTGCATGAAAGTAGCAGTCTTTAGTACAAAAGCTTATGATCGGCATTTTTTGTCAGCTGCAAATTCTCTCAGCCAACACGAATTAGTGTTTTTTGAACCCCGTTTAAATCGGGATACGGCTATCCTTGCTGCCGGATTTCCGGCAGTTTGCGTATTTGTACACGATCAGGTTGATGCCCCAACTTTGGAGATTCTTGCCTCAGGGGGAACTCGCTTGCTTGTCCTTCGCTGTGCAGGCTTTAACAATGTAGACTTACAAGCGGCAGCAAACTTAGGAGTTACTGTTGTGCGTGTTCCTGCTTATTCACCTTATGGAGTAGCAGAACATGCCGTAGGAATTATTCTAAGTCTAAATCGCAAAATTCATCGTGCTTATAACCGTGTCCGAGAAGGCAATTTTTCTCTAGATGGACTATTGGGATTTAATTTGCATAAGCGCACAGTAGGGATTATCGGCACTGGCAAAATCGGTTTGATTTTAGGACAGATTATGAAGGGGTTTGGTTGTAACCTACTCGCCTATGACGTTTATCACAATCCAGAATTGGAGGCGCTAGGTGGAAAGTATGTAGAACTACCTGAGCTATTTGCTAACTCTGATATTATCTCCCTACATTGTCCTCTGATTCCTGAAACACATCACTTGATTAACACTGAAGCTATAGAACAGATTAAGCCAGGTGTGATGCTAATTAATACTAGTCGAGGAGCGCTGATTGATACCCAAGCAGTGATTGAGGGCTTGAAGTCTGGTAAAATTGGCTATCTTGGTGTGGATGTCTACGAACAAGAATCAGAATTGTTCTTTGAGGATTTGTCTGGCGAAATTATTCAAGATGATATTTTCCAACGTCTGACAACGTTCCCCAATGTACTTATTACTGGACATCAAGCTTTTTTTACAGCAGAAGCTCTCCACAATATTGCAGAAGCAACTTTTGCTAATATTACTGATATAGAACAGGGTCATCCTTGTGCAAATGAAATTCGCGCTCAACCGTCAGCGACAATAGCGGTTGGCGATCGCTAAGAAAGCATCTTTATTGTTTTGTATGCTGGCCCCAAGGTTCACGAGCGAAGATCCGGCGTACCATCGGCTCAAAGAACGTCAACGGCAGATTATCATAATTTGGATCGAATGATTCTTGATCCCAGTTATGGCAGAACTCAACGGTGCGGTCAAAGTAAGGATGATCGCGAAACTTTTCTCTAGCATAGCGATCGCGTCCTGTGTGATGCCAGAAATAATAGCCTTGGAAAATCCCATGATGTTCAATTATCCAATGAGTACCGGGACTCACATAAGGTTTGAGGATAGCTGCTGCTAACTCTGCGTGATTTCCAGGTGCTAGTAAATCACCAATATCGTGCAGCAACGCAGCTACCACGACCTCTTCTTGTGCCTCATCCCGAAAAGCCCTTGTTGCCGTTTGTAGCGAATGCTGATAGCGATCAATCAAATTTCCTGGATAACTCTCTTGCAAGCCAACTAAAAGTGTCAATGCGCGATCGGCAACCTGATTCAACAAAGGTTTAGAGTGTTCCTGTAATAAAAGATAATCTTCTTTTGTTCCGTCTGCCATTCGTGTATAAGTGGCAACAGGTCTTCTAGTAGATGAGTTTGACATTACATACTCCTGATGTAAATCTCAAAATTCTCAGTTTATCCAAATATGAGTTATTTTTTCAATACCTATGCCAATTAGGGATTAGCTGAAGAATGTTTTCTCAGTCCCCAATCCAGCGCACAGCGACATCTACACCGCCTAACTCTAGACGTAGCCACAAAGCGATCGCGTTAATCTGTTCGCATCCATTGTCTTTTTTGGCACATCCCCAAATGCGCGTGTCATATACTAGTACTCATATTTGATTGCGTGAAAAAATTCAGTACAACTCAATACAGTTCAGTTAAGGAAATTTATCTGTTAAAGCAGGTAGGGGGAGCAGGGGAAGAAAAAAAGGCTTAACCCAAGCGTATTGCGGTATAACTAGGAAACCTTTTTTACTATTGCCTATTGCCTATTGCCCCTACACAAATAAGTTTAGAAATCAAATCGGATTACTATATTTCTCATACTTTGGCAAAATTCTCAATATCCAGGTAGCAAAGAGATGTGTGCCACCAAAGATATCGATAAAAAGCCGAGTAAAATACCTTTACTCAGCACACTTAGAACACCGAAAATTAATTTAAACTGTGACTTTTGAACCATCAAATTTTGTGAAGGTGAAGCCATTGAATATTTCGTTGTAACCTAGTCTTTCATCTCTGAGGAGGCTGATGGCAACCTCTTCTCCTAAAGCCAAAGCAGCTGAACCGTCCGAACGCCAATGGATACCACCGTGACCACGACCAATGGCATAGTTAGTTGCCAGTTTATTCAACTCTCCACCGACAGTCAATGGTGGCCCACTGTAAGAAATTACTTTTGTGGGGTCATTGGGATCAGGCACTACTGGATTAGGGATAACAAAGTTTTCATCAAAAAATGCTTTCAACAGTGTGACATTGACAGCAGCATTGGCGGCTGCACCACCTGTATAGGATGAATGGGTTGGCGCTGCTTCTGGATATGCTTGGGGCAATAGATAGGTGCCAAAGGTGCTAAAGGTCTGAGCCAAAGCTTTAGAATTCAATACCTCAGAATTAATCGGATACTGAGTTTTATTGACAATATTGTTGTAGACTAGCCCACCATAGGCTTCCGGGCGCAGAATGCGGTGTACATAATACTTCTGCCAGTATGACACTCTAATTACACGCGAGCTTCCCAAGTTAAGTAAAGCTTGTAAATGTCCCAGTGCAAAGGTTGCATTAGAACCAATTTGGGTTTTCGATCTGACGTAGGGATTGCCCGGATTCAAAGGTGTCCCGATGCTATTAAGAATCAAGGAAGCTCCAAGGTATGTAGGGCCGCCAATATGAGCATACTCACCTAAATCCCGAACTGTAAATATGTAACGGTTTTTGGGGTCGTATGTAATGGACTTCCCTGAACTACCTCCATTCTGAATAGTCAACCATTCTTGGAAATCGAGTAGAAAGTCATTACCAGGAAGAGCAGTACGAATCAATGGCGAAACAGACTGAGTTCCCCAAGGAATAGTTTGCAACAAAAATTGCGAAATGTATGGCCCATCTAGTACACCTGGTGGAATAACATATTTTGTAGTTATACCTGCTCCGTACAGATTGACGTAGTTGACACTACCACGAAATAGAGTTTGAGGAGTGACACGGCCATTTTGTTTTGCCCCTCGAAAGGCCGAAAGCTTGTTGAGGTCTTCGACAGCTGCCAAGACTTTTGGGTTGTCAGTATTATCTTGAAACTTAGAAAAAGGTACATCTCGGAGTAAAGCTTGCCAGTATAGTTCAACTGCTTCAGCCGCACGTTCTGCACTAGCTAGAGCTGGTGGCGCTGGCACAGCTATCTGCGCTGCATTGATCCCTTCTAGGCTAATTGCTAGAGGCCCTTGAGGATTGACCAGCTTTCTGCTGCCACCCAAGATGATATTTTCATAATCATTCGGGTTTTGCGTTCTCAATGCTTTGGTCAAAGAGTTGTAAGCTTCTAGGTTGACTTCGCCTAGCCTGTTATGCGGTAGTCCCCTGCTATCAGAGCCGATTTTGTTAGAATAACGTTCCTCATCACCGTTGGTCGGATGGGGCGGAATGGGAACACTCCTTTCAAGTCTGGCTGCTTCAACACGTACTCGATAGGCTTTATCAACAAACCTGTTGTAGTCGAACGCACGATGATACCGCCTATTGCTATCTTGGGCTTGTACAATATCTCCTCCATTCTTTGAGGAAAAAGGTGAACCTAAAACTCCTGCAACAACGCTAGCGGCACTAAACAAACCAGCGCGACCGAGAAATGAGCGTCTGCTGGCGCTATTACCAAGAAGACGTTTGCTAGCTACACGGGGCTGTTTCAGTTTATCTATTTCACTATTAGCCTGAGCATTTGGCTCGGAACTTTGATGAGAATTTGGATCTGGCTGCATGAAATATTCTCCACTGGTGAAAATAATACAGAAATTTAGTCACGAGTAAGTACATGAGTGGCTAAAAGCTAGGATGACTTTTAGCCACACATGGATAGAGAAAGAGGGCAATCTCAGTGAATTTAGTGTGAAATTCGGGGTTGTTCTACAGTTAGAAGATAACTTGCATTAGAGATTGTTCTCCTGACAGTTATGTAGGTATTTAGTGCTAATATTCAAGCTTTTATTACATGACTATTACACTTCTGTAGTTTTAATTAGTCCGATAGCTTTTGCCAGGATTCAAGGTCGCTATGTTATGGCGTTTCCTAATCAGATGAGGTACCTCATAGCCCCCTCATCGCTTGCTTTTAGGGGGTTGGGGTTGCTATACCTCACAAGGGTAGAGAAACCTTATAGCTGTACTCTCTTCCAGTCAGGGCACTAACTACTATAAATCTATCGACTTACCGTATTTAGATGTTAAATCAGACTTTCTCACAAATGGTGATGAAAATCAAGAGGTTTTTACAATAAACTTAGTAAGAGCGTGAAAGCTTTGGAAGAAGAGGCGTACAGCACGTATTCCGTGCTAGTGGAAATGAAACGTGACACGGCAGTTTTTGATGAAAATTGCTGTAGAAATTGCTATAATTTTTCCCAATCCTATGATATCTTTTCTAGAACTCTCCCCCATCCCCTCTTTGTGTCAAAGAGAAGAGCAAAAAGCTGAATTCGTTGCTCCTCCCTTTCTGTTTCGGAGAGTGAGAGGTTAATCAAACTCACCTTCTTTTACTTCCTTACAACCAAGCGCGATCGTATTGAACAGGCCAGAGTTTATCGTGTCCCAGTTGTTTGGCTGCCAGATGTGGCCAGTAAGGATTGCGGAGTAATTCACGTCCCAACAGCACTATATCAGCTACTTCTGTACGAATAATTTCGTCAGCTTGTTCAGGGGATGTAATTAAGCCCACGGCTCCTGTATGAATATTAGCTTCGCGGCGGATGCGTTCGGCAAAGTGAGTTTGATAACCAGGTTTAATTGGTATATGAACGCCTGGTATGATACCGCCTGATGAATTGTCGATGAGATCAACTCCAAGAGATTTGAGTTTGTCGCTTAAAGCAATACTTTGCTCAATATCCCAGCCATCGTCTACCCAATCGGTGGCAGAGATACGTACCCAGAGTGGATGTGTCTGGGGCCAAACCTCTCGAATTGCTTGAACTACTTCTCTGAGCAGACGAGTCCGATTTTCAAAGCTACCACCATAATCATCTTGGCGGTGGTTAGAAAGGGGTGAGAGAAATTGGTGCAGTAGATAACCGTGGGCAGCATGGATTTCCACTACCTTGAAACCAGCTTCTAGAGAACGTTTGGCAGCTTGGGCAAAAGTGTCAATAATTTCTTGAATTCCTTCAATAGTAAGGGCTTCTGGAACTGGGCTATCTTTGCTAAAAGCGATCGCACTACTCGAAACCAAGGGCCGCCAACCTTCCTGAGATTCATCTAGTACTTTTCCTCCTTTACTAGGTTTGGCAGTGCTGGCTTTTCTACCTGCATGAGCAAGTTGAATACCTGCAACAGCACCAAAATTATGAATTAATGCTACAGTCTTGGCTAAAGTTTCTATATGTGCATCTGACCAGATTCCCAAATCTTGCGGGCTAATGCGTCCACGCGGCTCTACAGCTGCTGCCTCTGTGAACACTATACCTGCACCGCCAACTGCGCGAGAAGCTAGATGAATAACGTGCCAATCATTAGCGTATCCATTTGTACTAGAATATTGACACATCGGTGAAACAGCGATGCGGTTGCGAAAGGTAACTTCACGAATCTTGAATGGTTCAAACAGATGTGCCATTGATATTGATTCCTTCTCTTGCTAGTAAAATAAATTAGGTAGGGATTTGCAGCATGAACTCGATTTTGCATTTCTCTTACCCACACTAAAATGAGCGATAAACGCCATAGTCAACAAAAATAATCCCAAAGCACAAACGGCTTTCCACTGCCATAATCTCCAGACATACAGCAGTTTTCTTTTACATAAAGTACAAAGCTACAGGTTTTGAGGCAGGAGACAAGATAGCGCAGCGACCCAGATATTCTCTAATCCCACTGACTGAACGGGCGAGTTGAATAGAGATATTCAAGCTACTACAATCAGCCAGTAGCGGCTGATTGTAGTAGACATTGGCTACTGCTAAAGCACAAGCGATGTCTAACGACAAGCCGCTTCGCGTCTGCGCTAAAGTTAAAACGGTACTCTGCTGCGTTAACGAATTGCTATCAGTGGTCAGAGCAGTGTACTCTTTAGAACTCATTATGATGCACCAAAATATTGAATTGTAGCTTAAATCTTTGTTGAATTACTAGACTTTTCATCAAGACTTGGATGAATAGGCTGCCCATCAGGCTTTTGGGTCTTGGATTCCCAGATATCGCCTTTTCCTAGTTCTTGATCTACTAATAACTGTAGATGCTCTGGTAATTTCGATGTTTGCCAAATTGACCAAATTTCTTCACAAAATAATTCTTTTTCAACTTGTCCAAAAAACATGATTTTACTCTCCAATAATGCTCAAGTTTAAGTTTAGTAACTCCTTGTTTAGGAAAGATGAAGTAACAAATTTGTCATTCTTCATTCTTTCACCATCTTAAAAATACAGTTACTATTGCCCCTAATACTGATTGTTAATAAAATCTCTAGCTTGTGGATCGTTAAGTAACTTATTTAATTTCTAAATTTTTGGCTAATTTTTTCGACCCTGTAATGTGACTAATGCCAAAGCATACTTTTTATCTTTAGCTGTCTCCTGTCCCATAGATTGAGGCGTTATTCTTGCTAGAGCAACAGTTTGAGCCGAAGAAACAATGAAGTCTACATCATTAATAGCTCGAACTACCTGGACTTTTTCTACTTCCTTAATTCGTAAAGTTTTCGGATTATCAGCTATGTCTCTGGTAGTCACAAATTTCTAAGTATTTTCCTTAAGTTTTATTAAGCTATTTCTTTGCAGTAACCTCAGTCCTCAATCATTAAACTTCTTGGCATTTATGGAGAATGGGTTTGCGGGTAAAGGGAAAAGAGATGAAATTTACCCAAACCCAGTACCCTTTAACCATTCGCCGACATCTTGGCATTTGCTACTTTTGCAAGATGTCTATTATTAATCACATCATTGGCAATTGTGACAGTGGCATTTTGGGGAACCTCATTCACAGATTTGAGGTTTTTAAAAAAAGTATAGTTATGCTTAGAAAAGAAGTCATCACCATCCATTGCAGCCCAATACTGATCAAAATCTGCCTTTTCTTCTTCTGTTTCTAGAGGACGACTAGCGTGTTCACCAGTTAGGGGGATGTGAGGCGCGTGCTTGCTAATCAATTCCTCTAGAGTTTTTTTTTCAAACTCTACATTCCAAGTCCGAGTTAGAGTAACCATAAAGTTTCCTTTTGGATATTGGAGAATGGGGATTGCAGATGGAGATCCTTAGCTCGTGAGTAACTCGCATCACGAAGAACCCATCTAATTTACTGTTAATCTACGATAAGCCGATTGGCATACAGTAGTATACAATTATGAGGTTTGCATAGATTATGCTAAAAAACAAGAGCTTATTAAAATTTATTGACATTATTCCTTAAGAGAGTTCAGTTTGTGGCGAAAACTTTCTCAAAAAAATAAAGCACAAGTATAATTTTTGTCATCAATGCTTAAAATAACAGATTGTGCGTCGACTATAGGAATCCGCTTTGATTTCTGTATCCCTCACGGGAGCGTAGCCATACTTATTTGCGCTGTTAGGCAATAGGCAATAGGCAATAGGAAGGAAGGCTTCTTAGTTGTACTGAGTTTTTTCAGAAATCAAATATGAGTCCTGTAGATTAGTTGAAGAAGAATTCAGGAATCATACCGTTTTTTTGTGAAGCTGCGCCAAATCTCTTAATTTCTTCTCTTCTCTACGAGAGGCTGCGCCAACGAGATGCTACGCATTGGCGTACTTGGCGCTCTTCCCAATATTTTAGCCATTACCATTGTGAAAAAGGGTGTTTGACTAAATTGCTGTTGAAATATCTGGAGTCATCAGAAACTTCTTCTCCAATCCAGATTGGTAGTTCAATTTGTTGATTTTCATCACTGAGTTCAACTTCTGCTAATATTAATCCTTTATTCACACCATCAAACTCATCTATTTCCCAAATCAAACCACCTGACTCTATTCTATATCTGACTTTTTCTATAAAGGGACGCTCACATAATGTCTCAAGTATTTCTTGAGCATCTTTAACAGGAATAGGATACTCAAACTCTAATCTCGAATATTTAATATTGGGGCCTTTAATGGTCAAATAACTTTTTTCCCCGACTATACGTATACGTACAGTCGCTTTGTCTTGTGTGGCAATGTAGCCTTGACGATATACACTACCTTCAGCTAATTCTCTCCAGCTATCTCCTCTCACTAAATATTTTCGCTCTATTTCTTTAGCCATTTTATTTCCCAGATTATTTAATTTTGTATATTAAAAATAATACATTTATCTGTGGCTTAAACTCATGAGCATGGTTATATATATCTTGTTTATAGAAAAAGAGATGTGTGTGATATTGATTAAATGATAATTAGCGATCGCTCCCACTATAGTACGATAATTTTGATTGGGACGGCGATTTGATGCCACCTGCACTAAGTGCGATCGCAGATGGGCAAAATCTGAGGTCTGTCATGGTTCTTTATATCCGCATTGCCAATTCAGTTACAGACAGAGATGAAGGGAGAAGCAATGTCTTGCTACAAACTGCTACGCGTCTACCTTAAAAGCATATTTGTTTGATATCACGCAGAGGTGCAGAAAGCCAGAAATACTTTTAATCCCCCAATGGATAATTCCAACATTTGATTTTATTTATATGCCAGAACTGACTAAAGTTTCTTGTTTAAGCTGTTCTTTCGCTAAAGCTAATGCTTGATGAGCTTTTTTAAACCTTGTTTCATCTGTAAATTTATGACCAAAATGCTTTAAATAAGCTTCCAGATAGCGAATACGTAAGGTTGGATCAGTTGGACTCACAAGAAAAGGGAGGTCAGCTTCAACCATAAACCGGATAGCTAACAAAGGGATAGGGCTACGAAGTGGGCGAAAGTTTGGGTTATGTAGACCAGGACTTTCATTACGTTTATGAAATTCTCCTATCATCAGTCCTGACTCAACAAATAGAGGTTTAAGTTTTTGTTGGATACTATCTATTACTTTAGAAGCGTCTTCTATATGGATGTCAGGAAAGATAAGTAAAAAAGCTTTATTAATTGCTAATTCTTGCTTTTTAACATCTATTTCTAGAAATATATCCCGGTAGCGTCCAACAAGCTCTTCTAATTCTTCTGGATACAAATCTTTTGTGCGAATCACTGCCATCCGAATACTGTTAGACTTCAGAGACAGAGGTACAAAAGGGCAAACTGCGCCGGGTCTTCCTAAGTTAGGATGAGGTCTTCCTAAAAAGTTTTTCACCCACTCCATAATTTCAATTAAGTAAGGAAGGTCTTCATTTTGCTGGAGTTGTTCGATTTCAATAGTTGTATAAAGTTGCATGAGCTTGAGTGAAATAGAGCGAGTATTTTTTCAAACAGCAGTTTTCCCTACATATCTATGTAGAGAAAACTAATTATTTAAATAAGCAAAATAAGTCTTAGTTTTTTATTTTTGGTTCATCTTTAGTTTTTAAAATATGAAAATGTTCCACTTTTTTTTGGTAATTCAAATAAATTTATGCCAGTAAATACACGAAGTTAAGCTTATATCAAGCAACTTGCGCTCACTTGATTTTGGTATTCTAGCCATAACAGACATCTATTACGCAGCAGATACTTATAATGTCTTTACACTTTCAAGCATCTATTATTTTTGGCAAAATAATTATAAAGTTTCCGTCTAAATAGTTATCTAGACTGTAAAAGTTTAGTATTGCTTTAACAGCAAATACAAGTTTAATATCAAGCTAAAATAATTTTTTCTAGGTAAGGTATATATTTAAAGACTTATTTAGGCTGTAAAAACTTAGTATTGCTTTAACAGCAAATATAAGTTTAATATCAAGCTAAAATAATTATATTTAGGTAAATATCAAAAATTAAGTCCAATTTTATTAAGCTGTATATTAGTTACAACAGCTTTCATTTATTCAAACCACAGATGTTGTGTTGTAGGGGCAACATTTTTAAGATGTATTAATTTATACTATTGCTTTTTGAGGCTGCGCCAAATTTTCTTGACTTCTTATTTCTTTTTTTATGTCCTACCCTGCGGGAAGCCTTTCGGATTTAGCAGTCGCTCATGGGGGGAAACCTCCATCGCCCTTGGCGTCTCCCCTTGGGAGAAGACCTCGCTGCTTCACCGCTTTGCGTCTATGCGTTCTTTGCGGTTCGTTCCTCGTATAGTTTGGCGCATCTTCATATAGAACTGGTATTAGAGCTAAAACAAGGTCATTCGCGCACTAGATGCTCATAACGGAAATCCCCTGTTCTTGCACTGACTTGGCTACACAAATAAAGTTAAGAGAAAATTAAGGATTTTGACTGTACAGACAACTCTGGGCAACCCACAAGTTCCCTAACAAAATTAGATATTTCTTTAACAAAGGTTTGAGGTTTGATTTACCTGCCTCTTGTGGCAGCACGTTTTGTATAGGGGTTAAATCCCTGTTACAAAACGCAACTGCGAATTCTTTTAATTAGAAGTCCGTTATTTATCAACAAATTCTTTTACTACTGCCATAGCATCAGGAGGAATCTGTGTAATTAGGCGAAATGGAAATGCAGCAGTTGAAGCAAACTGAGCATAATCTGGTGTCAGAAAGACAGCGTAGTTTTTCGCTTCTGGAGTCATTTGGAAAGCAAAGGCTAAAGCTATAGCTTTAACGTACTTGCGGACATCTGCTGCTTTTTCACCCACAACTTCACCGCCACTAATCGGTGTATTTGCTTTTTCTACTTGATCCAAAGTAGTACTAGGGTCTTTTATGCTTAGATGAGTTCCCCCAATTACACCAACTAGCCATTTTGGGGATGGGATTTTTTCAAATCCCACAATCTGTTCGGTTAAAGCTGGGGCAGTTTTATCGGCAGAACCTGCTAGCACTAGTGTAGGAACTTGTATCTTAGTTAACCCAGTTTCGCCAAAAATTAGAGAAGTTATAGGATTAAGAGCGATCGCCTGTTTTATTCTGGTATCTCGTAGTTGATAACTATTTTCTGGTAGTTCTTGAGCGATGCACTGTATATCTTCTCCTAGACTCAAGATAGCCAAGTTCTTTTTACAACGTTGTTTGAGACCTTCCAGTTGTAACTCGGCTCCAGCAAGTGTTAAAGCTGTAGTACCACCAAAAGAATAGCCAATAACCATCGCTTTATTGGTTGCAAGTTTCCCTTGCAAAGGATGATTAGCCGTTTGGTTGAGCTTTTCTAATTCGTCAAGCACAAAACTAACATCTTGAGGGCGATACAAAAACTCCTGAGGCTTCATAACTCTGGTTTTGCCTTGTAATGCTGAGTTAGTATTGGCCTGATTGCTACCAGGATGTTCTAAAGCTGCTACTACATAACCGTGGGATGCTAAATGTTCTGCCAGATAACGCAAGTCGGTGCGGACTGATGCGAAACCGTGAGAAATGACAATTACAGGTTTGTCGGGTGTTGCAGCAGTTGACCAGTAAATATCAACTGGAATTTTACGTTGGCTTTGCCCGCCGTAGGCATCGCGCTTTTGATCGTTCAGGCTTAAGTTAAGTACTTTTACTTCAGCGCTTCCTGCTTGGCTGGGATCAAAAGGGAAAGCAATCTGCGGTGTTTTGGGGTTGAGTTGAGGAGTAATGGCTAGCATAAATTGCTGAGTACGCCAAAAAGCTGTATTCAAACTCCTTGCAACTACAAAAGCCTGTGGCAAATTAATTTCTAGGCGTTTACTGGGATAAGCGGCGATAAAACTTAGTATAGAAAGGCCCGGCGGTGCAATGGAACCTAGTACCAATCCTGCTCTAAGTGCTTGTACACCAGCTTTATCCTTTCGGGCTAAGGCCGTAGCGAAGTCATTGAGAATAGTTGTACCAATTTGAGTATTAGCTAACTTATCAACGCTGACAACATTCATCGGTATATTCATGTCCAACGCCCCCAAGAAGAAACGGCGTTGTTCTTCAGATAATTTTTTAGTGTAAGGCTGCAAACTCCCAGGCAATTCGCCAGTTTTTGCAGCCTTTTGTAACTCAGCAAGAGAGATGGATTCTGTAAATAAACCCAAACGCACAATAACTGTGTCAGCTGCAATGGCTGAAGTATTTGCCCCGAATTGTGCAAGCGCTATGCCTATAGGAAGAGCTTTGCCCAATGCACCAAAGAAACCTGCAACTGTCTTAAAACTTCCCCAACTTATTCTCATAAATATTTATACCAAGTGTTACTTACGGGAATATAACGGATATTTGTGTATTTGACTACCCCATTAATGACCTCGAAATGAAAGTAGTTTTTTCCTGAAGTTGATAGCTATGTCTACGACGGGCTATAACGCTCATTCGTGCAGCGTGCCGTAGTCAAGACTCGCTATCGGTGTCGCCCTCATTTTCTCAAAACACTACTGATGCAAATCAAGCTGATAAAAAGCAACGAATTGTAGAATTCATCAAAGCTAAAAATTTGAGCATAAATCAGTGTTCACAGCGACAAAAGCCAACTTGTTTCTCCGCTAGGTTTAATACTGTAACAGTAACAATCTAAAACTATTTATTCCGAGTAACCAGGTTTATGTATGGGATCAATCTAAAATCCAAAATTGAGTAACTGTAATTTTTTATAAAACGAAGCTTTCACGACAGATTAATGTTTTGTCTTTGTGCTTTCGAAGGTGTTGCAGGTGGATAATCTTAGTGCTGTAGCTGCATATTAATCATCAAATTCTACCAGCCACATCAAAAATTTTCTTTAGCTTTATGCGTTGCAGACTCAGCTATATTTTAATTTCGCTACTATCTCTGAGTATTATTACATTGTCGTGGCCTGTGAATAATTCTGATTGCAATTTCGAGGGTTTTTTAGCATCAAAAACTACAAAATTCCAAGTACAGGCTACTAAAGTGATTGTTCAACCGTGGCGTGGTCGTCATCATGTATATGGAATATTTATGATTCCTGATAAATACAAACTATCTCCATTTTTTGTAGTGACAGTTCAAGGTGCTGGTAGTTACTGTTCCAAACAATTTGGTCATAAAAAAAACTTTGATGATGTCTTTGCTGAACCAGGAACTTATCTAGTAAAGAAATTTATTAGAACTCGAATAGCTCTGCGGCTCATTCTCAAAGGGTTATATTTTCAGCTTAATGATAAACAGAACTGGACATTGACTTTCCCGGAACCAAACACTAGTCAATATAATTCATAAGTTGGTCTTCTCTAATAAAGCAGTAGTAGCATTGATTACAATCTGTGCTGATCCTGTGAAGAACGATCGCTCGATAGTCGCTGGAACATCGCTAGGTTTATGATAGTGGGGAGTACGTAAATTTGCGGTATCTGTCACCAGCACAGCACCCACGCCCTGATACCAAAACGGTGCATGGTCGCTTCGCAGAGTATCGGGTGTCAGTAAACCTTTAAAAGGAATTGGCAGTGTTAAAACTGCTGGCAGATTTAATTCCTGTTTATTTAGGGCGGTTGAAGGGATGTTCTGTGAATTGTGAAAGGTATTCAGTAAAGGTAAATGTTCTGTATCACCGACTACTGCCAAAAAGTCGCCTTTGTCGCTAGGTGGTGTAACAGGCAATCCCGCAGGATATTTTTGACATCCAGCAGTGTAACAGGCATAACCTACCATATCCATAACGATCGCTCCGCCTAAATTTTGTAAGCGTGCTGTTTTGCTAACGAAAGCCTGACTCCCCAAAAGTCCTGCTTCCTCTTGGTCAAAAAAAGCTAGCTGTAAAGTCCGTGGCGTGGGACGGGAACCGAGCAAACGAGCTACTTCCAGCACCACAGCAACACCAGTGGCGTTATCATCAGCACCAGGGGATAAGGCAACAGTATCGTAATGCGCTCCGACGAGAATTGCTTTAGCGGTTTTGTTAGTTCCTGCACGTTCGGCAAAAATATTCACACCCTCAGAGAACTTTTCCAATTTTGGTTTCCAGCCTAATTTTTTCAGTTCAGTTGTGATGTAAGTGCGAGTTTGCCATCGCTCTTTTGTTGTGTAGCGCTGAAAATTCAACTTTTGGATATGAGTTAACAGCTTGTCAGTAGATACTTGTGGGACACGATCAACTTTTTTTAACTCTGGCTGTGGTTCAGGTGTTTCTACTGCAATGCGTTCAACAATTGTCGGTGAGGAATGTTGTTCAAAAAACGTGCTACCCCTACTACCCACAACAACAACTGCCATCACCACCAACAACATTAGCCAAATCCATTTTTTCATATTATTTCTCCTCAGCTTATCCGAGTTGTAGTAAGCTCAATTATCTATAGTTTTAGTTTTTGGGTATCTGGGATGACCAGATAATTAAAGACTGCATCAAGATATCATTTTTATTCCCAAACTATGATGGATTTAGGTTACATTTGTTGAGACAATGCTACTAAATTACCTCCAAAGTTTGGTGCACAATAAAATTTAAAATACTTAATATTTTTATTGTGCAAATTTTAGTTAATCAAGCATCTAAATCAAAGACTCGATATTATCCCTCAGCATAAAATAGAATTAGAAAGAGCCAAACAATACAATACCCATCAGTTTCAAGGATATTTTTAACAAAACTACTATACTTTGGCACTTTCAACAGGAGGGTAAAAGGTAGGCTTATAGCATTTTATCAAGAAAGGCAGGAGGAAAACTATTCTCTGCCGTAAGTATTGCGACTAGAAGGAGCAAGGGTTTAACACCTTGCGGAATATGGGAGTTAAGTGACTTAAAACAAATCATTTGGAGTCGAACCCAAGCTGAAAAGTTTCTCTTACCTCCTGCCTCCTTCAAGACTTGTAAATACCTCAAAATTTCTTTTACAAAAAGTAGGATATGAACGTTAATAGAATTTTATCAAACACACAGACAACAGAGAAAATTCAGGTTTTGGTTGTTGAGGATGAGTATATCCTAGCGATGAATTTACAAGAAACTTTAGAATTGCTGGGATACACTGTTTTAGATATTGCCGATTCGGCAGAAACAGCAGTTGAGAAAGCTGCTGAACTACTTCCAAACTTGGTTTTGATGGATATCCAGTTACGAGGTGATATGGATGGTATTAAGGCGGCGGAGCTAATCTGGAATCGTCTTCAAATTCCTGTTCTCTACATCACCGGACATTCTGACAAAAGTACTGTAGAGCGGGCTAAAACGACATTTGCTTTTGGTTACATCCTAAAACCTGTTAAAGAGCAACAACTTTATGTTGCTATTCAAACAGCACTCAATTGTTATCAACGCGAGAAATTGTCACAATTACAACGGTTCAACCAGTTGAAAAATGATTTTTTAGCGCCTGCCTCTCAGGAAATGCACATACCATTATTAAACATCAAAAAGACAATCTCCGTACTAGAACATCTTCTGCAACGAGAAGGCATTTTAAATTCAGAATTACTTTCTCCATTTGAGTCTGTAGCTGGCTACTTAACTATTCTGCGTCAACAGTGCGAAGAAGGGCTAGATTTAGTGAACAATTTGCTGTCTCTGCAAATGATTGAGACAGATGTCTATCCATTAGAATTAACTTCATTTCAACTACAAAACTGGATTCCTCACATAGCCTTGCATTTTCAAGATATTGCTCGATCTCAGCAACAGATTTTTCAGGTTAGTATCCCCCAAAATCTACCATCTATAGTTTCAGACTTAGCTGTTGTTAACAAAATTGTCTGCGAATTACTCAGTAATGCCTGCAAATATTCTCCTCCTGATGAGGAGATTAGATTAACTGTCGATGTCATTTCCATGACAAAAAGTGTAATCAATGAAGATGCTCGATCTGGCATGATAACCACTTCTCAAGTGCCATTTTTTCAAATTAAAATTAGCAATTCTGGCGTAATAATCCCTAAAAAAGAACAGTCTCGAATATTTGAACCATTTTACCGAATTCCGTATAACGATTTCTGGAAAATTGGTGGTACAGGATTGGGCTTGGCATTAGTTAAGAAGCTGGTAGAATGTCTTCAAGGCACGATCGAAGTTACCAGTATTCAAGATTGGATAATATTTACAGTCTTACTACCGTTAGTATAATTTTTGCTAAAGAAATGTTGTGAATTTTTCGGCCGGGTGGGTTTGGGCATATACCCAATCCCCACTCAGCAATCTCCTTAATACAATCCCAGCCAGGATAGTAAATTTTCCCACCAAGAATATCTCAAATTACCTACACTCAATTTCATTTTGTTACGAATATCTTGGATTTTCCAGTTGGTTAGTTTAGCTAGAGTTTGCGCTTCTTGTTCAAAACGTTTGGGCAAAGACTGCTTATATTGTCTACCCGCCTGACATTTGAGTTCCCCTTGAAACGGATGTTGCAAAACATAACGCCCTTGGAAAGATTCAGTATTGGCAGTTTGTTGAAATATCAAGTCTTCAGGAAATTTATCGCGGGTATAGCGAACATGCAATCGAGAGATGAAGACGTTACTTCTAGGAGAGGGACGACGAAAACTGGGACGTACTGGTATATTACTTGTAGAATTATCATCTAGCCAAAATACACCTGCTTGCTTGAGTTCCTCTGGGGTTAGGGGTTCGGCGGAACAGGGATCGCAACTACCCATATCCCAGGCGTACTCTAAAAAACCAACTTTCCTGTCTTCTTTGGTGTAGGCAGTTTGAAACATGGATTTATAGAATTCACCAAATTCATCTTTGACAAATAAGGGAATGTTCGCATCGGAGGGAATTTTCACTGTCCGGTAGTTAGTGATTTCTGCCTGTCCTTCGGGTGAGAGGATGTAGACAATCAAATCCTGCTCTGTCGTAGCATTGATCATGCCTAAACGAATTGGCAGCATGAATTTAGGCGATTGGTAGGAAATTTGTAGTGGACGGAGAAACTGGTAGCCAGATTGCTCAAATTTATCTAAGTTGACTTTGGCAACAAAGAATTTCATGGAGGAGCGAATATAAGGCTGAAGTAACTGTTTCGCACCTCTGGGAATTTTATAGCCATTACGTTTGAGCCAAGTTTCCAATCCGCCAGATTCTTTTGCACTGAGGATCAAAATGTCGTATTCGCCAACATTGAAACGTGCTTCAATCGTCACACCTAAACTAGCATCGCCTCTTGCATTCCCCGCCTCACTTCTGGTTGCGGCTGGCGCTGGTGCTGCTGATAACTCTCTATCGTCAACTGGGGCACAAGGATCTGAGTCAAAATATTCTACCAATCGTGGCGCACTAAAAGCATCTAGCCGCTCGATAATCTTCGGTTCAGTGACGCGAACTTGTTCTTTTTGCAGCACCGTTGGCACTGGTACTACCATTGCAAAATCTTTGACTTCGCCTTGAAAGTCGTTTGCCATTGTTAGGATAGTGCGATCGCCATCCCGCGCGATCACAACCTGAGAAGCTTTGTTATACAGTTTTGTATCAGCTTTGGCTACATAAAATCCACAAAATGCCCAAGCTGCGGGGGCAAAGCACAAAACAGCTACAATTGCTAACAATAATGGTGTTAAAAGCCGAAAAAATTTCATTATTTTATACCTCTATCTTTTTTGGCGCTAAAGACTAGAAACGCGATTCATCGCGTTAGTAAAAGAGTTAGGAGTGCTGAGTTAGAAGTTCTTCTCCTGCTTCCTCATCTTTTTCTTGCCAAGCAAACCTTGGGGCTAACCAGAGAACATCTATCAGGATGCTCAAGGGTGCAAGGGTAAACAGTGCCCAGAAAACTGCTGTGGAAACAAAGAAATAATTTCGCAGGATAAAAGTCAATCCGGCGATGCAGATTGCCCAAACTACACGCCCAATTCGGGAATTGGGAATCGATCGCGGATCGGTAATCATAAATAGGGCAAATAGCAGCAAAGAACCGCTCATCAATCGATGCCAGTAAACATCCCAAGTCCAACCTAGCCAGAAATTGCGAATCGCCTCTAGCAAAGAGTAGGAACCTAAAAAAGCTGCTGTGGTGTCCCAACGACCAATGCGCTGCAAAATCATGCCGCCAGTGCCGAGAAATAATAGACCATACCACCACTCTTCACCCCATTGTCCCGGCGAAACCCAAGCATCGGGGGTGAGAATCAAGGCAGATATGATGCCAAAATTGGCGGGATTGAAGAAATGCTTATCGCCGACTCGGAAGATAAATTTGCTGGCGATCGCAAGAACTGCGGCTATTGCCATTGTCGTCCAGTGGTCAGCCCGCAACAATAAACTCAGTCCCAGTGAGGTAATTAAAGCACTGCGAAGATTTGCTACTTGTTCTTTGCCTGTTACCCATGACAATATCCATTGAGTTGCTAAACTTGTGGCGATCGCTACTCCAATCAACTCTGGTCGCAACGTCCAATCTCGTGTACCAATTCCCAAGACTAGGAATAAGCCGAGAAATAGTATTTGGTAATCTCGTATATCTTTGAGCAACATTACCCTTTTATTCAGGGATTCCCCGTAGATTTCTCATCAATTTAGACGAGTGCTAGCTCAAATAGCATTGCTGTTACAAATTTTGTTACAAAGATATCCCGCCCCTTCTGTGGCAACCGCCTGCCAAGGCATCCAATTTGGCTAGAATATTGAGGCATTGCGGTGCGATGTCTACGATGGTCACTGAGCTTTGTCGAAGTGCGGGCTACGCCTACGCAGTTTAGTAAGCAACACCTACAAAAAGTTGTCAGCAGCAGATAAACGCAAAATGCAACTAGCTCCCCTGTTCCCAATTTTCTATCGCATTCTCCAGCCGAGTTTTCCCAACTGCCTTTGGACTGGAAATTCTCATGCTAAAGCGATCGCACTCACATTCGATGATGGGCCACATCCTCAATACACACCCGAAGTCTTGACAGTGTTAGATCGTTACAAGATTACAGCGAGTTTTTTTTGGTTGGGTGTTTGCGTCAACCGTTCACCAGCTATTGCTAAAGCCGTTAGCGATCGCGGACACTGGATCGGATTGCATGGCTACGATCATCGCTCTTTTCCCATGCTTTCTCCAAATGACTTGAAGGACAGTTTAGAAAAAACCCAAGCTGCCATCTACAATGCCTGCAACCTGCAACCTCAACAACTGCGAGATGTCCGCCCGCCTAATGGTTTCTTTACACCTGCTACTTTAAAATTGTTCTCTCAGTGGAATTACCGCCCAGTTATGTGGAGCGTTGTACCAGAAGACTGGGTGCGACCAGGTGTAACTACTGTGGTAGAGCGAATTATGCAGCAGGTCAAAAATGGTTCAATAATTGTTTTGCACGATGGTGCTTGCGGTGGAGAAGATGTTGCTGCCACAATTCAAATTCTCATTCCGCAACTGCTACAACAAGGTTATGAGTTTGTAACTGTTGATACTCTGTGGCAGCAAGTTAAGACAAACTAAAGTACTAGCTTATAAAAATGTAGCGCTGGCGTGTTTAGTACTCAAACTTAGCGATCGCTTATTTACATATTTTGCATAGCAAATGTTTATCTGCGATTACGACATTGTAGTGGATAGCGCTTACCCCGCCATGTCGTCCAACCATCTGCTATTTTAGTACTACTGTTGTATTTGAGATACCAGTTATCTTGTTCTGCACCTAAATAACGAATACCTAAATCCTGTTTTTGTCTGCTGGAAAAACGTTTTCCTAGAGGAACCCACGCACTACCGTTATCACTAAACCGCCCGACGAGACGGACACCAGAAGTAGTAGAGCAAACATTACCACTACAACTAGTTTGTGGGTCATCAACTACTTTCCACTGCATTTTCGCTGGTCTACCATCAATATTACAATCCCAGAGACCAAAGAACCACTCACCAGCAATTTGACTGGCTTTAACATGACTAGATGCCAATACCAAACTTGCAGGAACAATCGCCAAGCCCAAAAGCCATTTTGTGATGTTTTTCATAATCCTTCACCAATTCCTTAAGCTAATCTATATTTTCTATTCACTTATAGATATCAGTATTACTGTTTATGCAGATCATAAAAGTGTAAAGATTTAATGTTTTTTGTGCATAAATTGGGACACCTTCCTATTTGTACAATTAAACGGATTAATCAATTACAAACGGGTGAACTGTTGCAGATTTGAAGGAAAGTGAGGTACACAACTATTCGTCTGTTACACAGGTATAAAGCGTGTTTTATTACTGAATTCTGCTGTATTTAACTAACAAATTTTAAAATCTATCTGACCTGAGTGCATTCCTCTTATGCACTGAGGATAATTCAGAACTTCTAAAAGTAAAAATTGAGCGCGTTAACCCAGTACCGACCCCTCTGCAACTGCGTTTATTGTGCAATATGACCGCAGAATGGCATGAAGATTTTCTTACATTAGACCTCTTGGCATTTGTGCTTTTTGCAAGAGGGCGAAAAGGGGTTCATGTTAAAGGGGAAGGGGACAATACAGAACCTTTTCCCCTTTCCCCTTACCCTTTTCCCGACAAATGCCAAGAAGTCTATTTTTTAGCCAGGAGTATCAGCCTTTGGTGGCTGATATCCCAGTGGCTTATGCTAATTTTTAGAGTTGATGTGCGGCGAGAAAAGCTTCGACTTCAGCAGCAGTAGGTTGAGAAGCGATCGCACCTGGTTTAATGGTAGTCAGTGCCCCAACAGCGCTGGCATAAGTGACAATGCGTTTTGCTGTTTCTGCATCTTGCAAGCTGTGGATACCATACTTACTCAGTTGGTGGATGAATCCTGCCAAAAAGCTATCTCCTGCACCAGTTGTATCAACTACAGGGATGGAAAACGAGGGTAATTTACCTTCGTTCTCACCAAGACAATAAGTGCAGCCGTTTTCCCCATCTGTCACCAGTACTCCCTCAATTGAAGCTAGACGATAAGTGATGGCTCCGGGATCTGCGGTTTCAAATAGCCATTGGGCTTCTTCTTTGGAGAGTTTGAGGAAATCAATTCGCTTAAATAATTCTGGAATTTTTTGATGGGCAATGTTTGGCTCTTTCCAAAATACAGGACGCCAGTTAACATCCAGCACAATTTTTAAGTCGTAATGTTCTGCTAACTCTAAAGCGCGGTTTATTGCCGCTTCACTTTCAGGATAGGCTAATTCCAAAGTACCCAAAACCAGAAAATCTGCTTCTTGAAACAGCGAATCTGACAATTGTTTAGCTTGCAAGCGAGTATCGGCAAATTCTGCGGTATCGTACTGACCAAATCCGGCAAAGGTGCGATCGCCAGCCAGATCCCGTGTAACATAAACTTGCCGCGTTGGCGCTGTAGGATGGCGTTGTACTCCCGTAGTCTCTACACCTACATCTTGTAATAGCTTGACCAGTGCATTTCCTGGCTCATCTTCGCCAACGGCTCCGATAAATCCTGCTGACATTCCCAGCTTGACTAAAGCACAGGCTACATTAGCTGGTGCTCCTCCTGGGTAAGGAGTCCAAGATTTCACTTCTTCCAGCTTTAGTCCTAATTGATCGGCTAAACAATCAAACAAAATTTCACCAAGGCACAAAACACGGGGATTGCTCATCTCATTTTCAATTTTAGATTTTGATTTAAGATTAGGAATTTACAGTATAAAATCTACAATAGTTTTTGTTAATCTGTCGCCAGTCCTTCATAGAATTAAATAGCAATTTTTACTACTCCCATAACATATATATGTTTCCGATTCTCACTTATTTTAACTAAGTGCTTAGACAACATTTTTATCAAAATAAGCTATATTTATTACATCAAATGTCGCATAGTTTATATTTTTGCCAATTTGAAATTTAAAGAAAATATTGACAATCGTATTACTGCTAACACTTGAAACCCCTACCAAGAAAAGAATCTTCTAGAATTAGAAAGAGCAATTAAGTACATATACCAAGGGAGGATAGAAATAGTCATGGCTGGTGGCAAGTCTGAGACCCCCGTTAGTCTGTCAGACAGAGAACTGCAAATTATCGACTTAGTAGCCGCTGGCTTAACTAACCAAGAGATTGCAGGAAAACTGGAGATTAGCAAGCGTACAGTTGATAACCATATCAGTAATATTCTCACCAAGACTGAGACAGATAATCGAGTAGCCCTTGTCCGATGGGCTTTACAGTGGGGCAAAGTCTGTTTGAATGATGTTAATTGCTGTACTTTACCTAACCAGATAGAATAAACAATTTCCTAGTCGTAGCGTAATTGTTCTGGTTTGGTATAATCACAAGCAATTTTGAGGTTTACTGATTTTCCCCTCTTAATGCCTAAGTTTTCAGTGTGAACATTCTACCAAAAGTTCCGAGTCCTTCACTCAGCCGGAGTTTATGTTAGTGGAGCCAGCTGACCCTCGGACTCGGAAACTATAAAGATCAGAATTCATTCTCAAATTCAGCAGAACAGATATAGGACTGGGGATTAGGGACTGGGGACTGGCCAAACAGGGTATGAAGAAGAGACAAGGTAGACAAGGAAGAGGGGGGAGACTTGGGAGAGACTTGTTCAATAATTCCCCCTTGTCCCCCTGCCTCCCCTGCTCCCCTGCCCCTCTGCCCCATGCCCTAACAAAACAATCATCTACAAAAATTAGCAACAATTCAGTAGTGCAAGCGTTACATTTGAAAGAAATCTATGTTGCCCCATCGGCTTTGGGAGTAGTGTTCCAATGAATACTTCCGCTTCTTTTCAGGGTAGCTCGTCTCCCTTTGAATTTTTTAACTTTGGTTTTACCTCACCTGTATCTGAGAAAGTTCCGAGTCTTGAAGATCGATTTTCAGACTTTCCGCAACCTACACAAGATGCCGACTTACTCAGACAGCTATCGTTTATTCCAGGGTTGAAAGAAATTTTGATGCTGCGGCAGGTTCATGCTTTAGAACATGCTACGGTTTGGGTTCTTAGCGAATCAAAAAACCCTTATCCTGCTACAGGACAAACCACTAACGTTCAACTAGATAATGAACTATTAGGCGGGTTATCTACTGATCAGGGATTTTACCTCTACGGTGAAGTAAATATTAGTGATTTGCGGCGTGCGATCGCACTTGCTCGACATCGCATCACCAGTGGAGAATGGGATTTGGCTGTACATCCCCGTTGTGGCACAAATTTGTCAGTAGCAATGCTCTTAACAGCTGGGCTAGCTGTGGGTGTGCATCTGTTGCTACCATTTCGACCAATTGAGCAACTTATAGGTTTAGGATTAGCAGCGACGACAGCCGCAGAACTCGCACCTGATTTAGGTTCTATAGCACAGCGTTACCTAACAACCGCTATTCCTTTTAACCTAGCAATTGAAAATATTACCCGTACCCGTGACGTTTGGGGGCGTGAGGCACATTTTGTTAAAGTGGGCTGGCAAGAATGAGAAGGGTAGGGGGCAGGGGAGAAATCAATTCAAAATTCAAAATTCAAAATTCAAAATTCAAACATTTTAGTACTTCTGACTCCTGCCTCCTCTTTCCCAATGCCCAATACCTAATGCCCTAAAAAAATTATGAGAAAACTTTACTTCTTACTTCCCGGTACAGATAGCAAATTTGCCTGTGGTGGTCTTTGGGCTGAGTTAAAAGCACTTAATCTAGCTCAGAATTTCTGTAATGCTGATGTTGTAACTTACCGTCAAAGGGAAAAAGATAAGCTTTTTATTGATGATTTGCTAAAAGAGAAAAATTTAAATGATGTAATTTTTGTGATCAGTTGGGGATTTGATATACCCCAACTTGTGGCTAAACTTAAGCAATATAATGTTGTTTACCATGCACATAGTCCAGGTTATTCGTTTAGGCTACCTGCAAGTATTCCAATCATGACTGTTAGCCGCTATACAATGGGATATTGGGGAGAAAAATCACCCAATTCTCTGATTTATTATTTGCCCAATCAAATCTCTGATGAGTTTCAAAATTTCGGGTTGGAACGGGATATTGATGTTTTAGTTCAAGCTCGGAAGTCTTCGGAATATTTAATTAAAGAATTGATTCCAGCGTTGCAAAAACGTTGTAAAGTATTGGTTGTTGACTCATACATAGAAGATTTACCTGGACTATTCAACCGAGCTAAGGTTTACCTATATGATTCTGCTGAGTACTGGGCACAACAGCGTGTTAGTGAAGGATTTGGTCTACAACCAATGGAAGCTCTCGCTTGTGGTTGTCAAGTATTTTCTAGTGTCAACGGTGGACTAGCTGATTACTTAGATCCGGGATTTAATTGTTATAAAATTGCTGGATATTCTCAAGAGTATGATGTGCAACGTATTATGAAGGTGATTGAATCGTCAGTAGTTTTGAGCTTGTCTGAAAATTTTTTAGTTGAGCATCGGACTGAAAATATTATTAAGCGTTTCCAAGTTATTGTGGATGAGTTAAATGAGTTTTTCGATCACAAGATTCAGCAGCCATCTAATATTAAAAGTTTGACGAAAACACGGATGGCGAAATTACTTGCTCAGAAGATATACGGTAAGTTGAGGAAGAAATATTTTAAGTAATGGAAACAAACCGCAGAGGCGCACAGATTACAGAGAGAAGAGAGGAAATCCAATGAGTCGGCGGTTATTAGTTACTGGTGGTGCGGGGTTTATTGGAGCGAATTTTGTCCATCATTGGTGTCAGGCTTATCCAGGCGATCGCGTGGTGGTGTTGGATGCGCTTACCTACGCGGGAAATCGTCTGAATTTGGCGCCCTTTGAGGGAAGAGAGAATTTTCGATTTGTGCAAGGGGATATTTGCGATCGCACCACCATAGACAACCTATTAGCAACAGAAAATATTGATACCATCGCCCATTTTGCCGCAGAATCTCATGTTGATCGTTCGATTCTTGGGCCGGCTGCTTTTGTGCAAACTAATGTAGTGGGAACTTTCACGTTGCTGGAAGCTTTTCGCCAATATTGGGAAGCGAAAGCACAACCATCTGATTATCGTTTCCTGCACGTTTCTACTGATGAAGTTTACGGTAGCCTGGGCACAGATGACGCAGCTTTTTGTGAAACCACACCCTACGCGCCCAATAGTCCCTATTCAGCTTCCAAAGCGGGTAGCGATCATTTAGTCCGTGCTTATTATCATACTTATCAACTTCCAACGATTATCACAAATTGCTCTAATAATTACGGCCCTTATCAGTTTCCCGAAAAACTCATTCCCCTAATGTGTATCAACACTTTGAGCGGGAAACCATTACCTGTTTATGGCGATGGTAAAAATGTCCGAGATTGGCTTTATGTGGGCGATCATTGCCGTGCTTTAGATGTGGTAATTAATCATGGTCAACCAGGAGAAACATACAACATTGGTGGCAATAATGAGGTGGAAAATATTAACCTCGTCCAACTTTTGTGTCAGATGATGGATGAATTAGCACCTGATTTAACAGTGCGTCCAGCAAAGCATTTGATTACTTTTGTTAAGGATAGGCAGGGACATGACAGGAGATATGCAATTAACGCAAACAAAATCAAAACTCAGCTTGGTTGGACACCTTCAGTAACAATTGCTGAGGGTTTACGTTTAACTGTTGAATGGTATCTCAATCATCGTGATTGGTGGGAACCTCTGCTGTCTGCGGAATATCAAGCTTACTATCGCAAAAATTATCTGTAGAATTCAGAATACAGAATACAGAATTCAGAATTCAGGACTAAAACACGCTTTATGCCTGGGTAACAGACGCGAGCTTGTGTACCTCACTTTCCTTGAAATCTGCTTTATCTTTAACCCACATTCTGCACCCAATAGTGTCACCATTAATAATTAGTGTTGTGATTCACCTGCCGATGGAGGCATGATTCTTTGTGGCGTGAGACAATATCCCAGCGCCTTCATAATGGAATTGACGTTTTCAAGGCGCGGGTTGCCATTGCTGGATAAGGCTTTTTGCTACCCCCGGCGTGTTATGCCTATTTGATCGGCTATTTCACTAATTCCTCGTACACGAGCAACGACGCGCAAGGATGCCAACAACGCACCGGAATCGTTGTCTTCTACATATTCCTGAAATATCTCCGTCAAATAATTGTCGATTTCTTCTGGGTGCTTACGGAAGTACTCTTCTTCAAATTCATCAAGTGTTCTAAATTTTCTCACCACTTAGGTACTCCAGTAAGTTTTTGTGCTTTCAATAAATTATCAGGCTCCCCCAGTTTTTGTAGATAATGACTATCCTTGAATATAAGGGAATCAGATCAACGTAAATTGCCAGCAGGTGTTAAGATGCTGCAACCAGGACAAATATTACAAGATCGTTATCAAATCCAGCGCCAACTCGGCAACAATGGAATTCGTCAAACTTGGCAAGCATTGGATTTAGAAGCCTCTGATGGCGAAAATTCGACCGTTGTGGTCAAACTTTTGGCCTTTGGCGGTACTGTGCAGTGGGATGACCTGAAACTTTTTGAGAGGGAAGCACAAATTCTTAAACAGCTAAATCATCCCCGCATCCCTCGATATATAGATTATTTTTGTATCGACGATCGCACCCTCTGGTTTGCCTTAATACAAGAATATATTCCTGGGGAGTCGCTCAAGGATAAACTTGCTGTTGGCAAAAGATTTAGTGAAAAGCGAGCGAGAAAAATTGCTGTTGAGGTTTTAAATATTCTCACCTATCTACATGAGTTGAATCCAGGGGTGTTACATAGAGATATTAAACCGAGTAATTTAATCTGGGGCGAAGATAATCAGATTTATTTAGTTGATTTTGGTGCAGTTCAGGATAAAGCGGCAAGAGAGGGCGTTACTTTTACCGTTGTCGGTACTTATGGTTATGCTCCAATGGAACAATTTGGTGGTCGGGCGGTTGCAGCTTCAGACCTGTATGCACTCGGAGCGACTTTGATTCATTTGCTCACTGGAACTTCCCCATCTGATTTACCCCAGCAGGATTTGCGACTGCAATTTACAGAGCGAGTTAACCTCAGTCCCAGTTTTGTCAGTTGGTTACAAAAGTTGATAGAACCCGCTCCCGAACAACGATTTACTAGTGCAAGCGTTGCACTGAATGCTCTCAATTCGGGACTAACTGTCAAATCTGGAAACAGGAATCAGCTTTTGCCGCTAAAAGAAATAATCAATAATTCTGGATGTGGGATAAATAATATCGATGAAACAGTCCCAGAGGAAATTCTCGGTTGGAATTGGGGCGCGTTTCTGATGCCTTGGTTGTGGATGTGGCCGAATCAAGTGTGGTACGGGCTATTCTGTTTTATACCTCATGCTTGGTGGTTAATGGCGATCGCACTTGGTTCTAATGGCAATGCATGGGCTTGGAAAAGTAGGCAGTGGCGCAGTATTGAACAATTCAAAGCGCATCAGAGAGGCTGGGCGATCGCTGGTATTCTAATTGGAGCGCCGATTAGTATTATGATGTGGGTTCGAGCGATCGCTTTGCTTAAAGCTGCACTGTAAGGCGATCTTTTGGGTGAATTTCAAGAGAGGGTTTTTTAGCCAGATAAATAAGTATAAGAGGATGTTGCCCAAACATAAAAATGTGTGGTTGGGTTGAGGCTTTGCTAAACCCAACCTACAAATATTCTTAACTTTACGCGATCGCTATAACCCAATACGCTTGGGTTAAGCAAATTTATCTGTTAAGGCAGGCAGGGGAGGCAGGGGAAGCAGGGGAAGCAGGGGAAAGCTTAACTGAACTGTATTGCGCTATAACCCACCCTAATAAATTGTCATCGCCAAGCGATTTATCTTTTTTTGCGATCGCACTTGACATTCAAGACATTCATTACAATTTTTCTTAACCTACGCAGTATTAATTCCTATCTAAACTAGGTAATTGCAAAATAATCATCAGTCGTATGCAGTTATTGCATGAACATGATTTTAGAATAGCCTCATAGATGCGATTCTAAATAAGGGAATAAAGATGGATACCCCTGGTGTTGACCAGGGGCTTTTTATTTAACGTGCGTCTCCAACAGAGGCGCACGTTTATTTAGTAGCTATGCCTTAAATGTCAAGACTGGACTCAACCGCGCCACTACATCCACCATTTCTGCCTCAACCTGCACATCAATCACAGACTGAATCGGTTTGTAGGCAGCAGGTGCTTCTTCAATTCAGCGTTCTTCACGTAGGGTAATGCAGTCTACTCCAGTTAATCCCAGTTCCACCTCGCTTTGAGATGCACCCTTGCGGCTGAGGTCGAAACGAGAACGAATTCTTCCCGCCCCATGCGAGGCCGAATTACAAAATGCTGGATTGCCTTTACCTACCATAAGATAAGAATAAGCACCCATTGAACCAGGGATAATTACTGGTTGCCCTACATGAGCAGGACTTGCACCTTTGCGTGTCACCCATCCTTCACCTTCTGGCAAGGTGATGTTGTGGGGCAAGTCATAAACTAGAGGTGCTTCCACATCTTTGTATACTTCTCGTAAACGCAGACGTAGCAATTCTGCTAATAGCAGGCGATTGACAAAAGCATAGTTAGCAGCAGTGGCCTCAGCTTGTAGGTAACTGGCGACTAATTCGGGGTGAGAATAAATAGAGAGAGGAAAAATCTGAGAATCGGGGTACTTCAGACTTTTTTGCCAAGTCGCCTTCGCTTTATCTCGCCACATTCCCCCAATATACTTACCCACATTTCGAGAACCAGAGTGAATCATAAAAGCTAGCTGTCCCTCGCGCACTCCCCAGGCGTGGGCAAGTGTACGATTTTCAACTTTATCAACCCGTTGCACTTCGACAAAATGATTGCCACCGCCAATGGTTGCCAGTCCGCCATCGCGTACTAGTCCAGTATCGGGAACCAATTCTTCAGGCGCAAGTTTCCAGTCACCATCCATTGAACCGCCTAAGAAGATGCGTTCGCTCTCTTGGGCAAGTTGTTGTAAATCAGATTTAACTACACTCCCCGTAGGCTGGTCTAGCATGGCATCCAGCCAACCAGGAACTCCATATTGAAATAGCGATCGCATTGTACGAGCAGTCATCGTCACATCACGCGTACCGAAGAAGTAATCCCCCTTCATCCGTTCTACGAATTGGTCGCGCTTTGCGAGGAATTTCTCGATTGTCAAATCAACAATATGCAGGCGCATCCCACAATTGATGTCAGAACCGACAGCACCAGGGATAACCTGACCCACGGTTTCTACGACTGAACCAATGGCAACACCCGCATCACCTGGGTGAAAATCAGGTGTGGCACAGGCACGGCAAACACATCCACCTGACGGGTGGCGGACGCTTGCTAAATTGGCTAACTGCTTCAGTGCCTTAGCTTCTACGGGGAAATCTTTTGGTAGTAGCACTTCTGCTACAGGTGCATCAGGAGAATTAACTAAACGAACTGAATAAGTACAATTGTTGTAAGTGACATCTAAACCTTGCCGCTCTAAGGCACGCAGGAGACGTTTAAGATTTTTTGGCTGCATGAAAACTCCAAATAAGGTCTTAAAAAAGACCCTTTGTTGTGAAGAGATGAGGAGACTTGGGTTCAGCAGCCGCGTCTGTGGTGGTGCAGAGGGTTGTTTTCCCAGAACTGTGGGGAAAGCAACAGGTTAATTTTGAGTAATGTGGTTATATAGCCTTAATAACACACAGTTTCATCGGATGACAAGGGTTTTGTAGTACGTTGTATTTTTGATGGACAACGGTTATTCAACTGAACCAAAGTTGTAAAGAAATTTGAAGTTTAACGAAAAACTTTTAAAAATCTCTAGACTCTCTAGCCGGCTAGAGAGTCTAGGATGAATTCAAGGCGATCCTCAACCAGAAATTTCTGACGTGTGAGGAATACGTCTCAGTCATCCAGCTCGATCTGGCTAGGTTGTTCATTTTATCCCGTAAATCTATGACTCTCCAACTCACAGTTCCCAGCATGTCTTGTTCTGTTTGTGCAAGCAAGATCACCAAAGCACTTCAGGCAGTCGATGCCAATGCTAGCGTTCAGGCCGATCCAACAACCAAGCTTGTTAATGTCCAAACTCAAGCATCAGAAACAGCTATTAAGGAAGCATTAGCTGCTGCTGGCTATCCAGTCGGCTAAAGAAAGGCGATTGGGGACTGGGGACTGGGAGAATGACCAATTGCCAATCCCTAACCCCCAATCCCTAACCCCTAATCCCCAATCCCTAATCCCCGATCCTCAATATGGATACTCTCACACTCAAACTTCGAGGCATGAGTTGTGCTGCTTGCGCCAGCAACATCGAAAAGGCGATTCGCTCTGTTTCTGGGGTAATTGACTGCAACGTTAATTTTGGAGCAGAGCAAGCCACTATCAAGTACGATCGCTCTCTAGCGAATTTAGAGAAAATCCAAGGTGCGATCACAGCTGCGGGATACTCTTCTTACTCACTCCAGTCAGAATTGCTCTCTGAAGAAGATGATGCAGAGATTGCGAGTAGGCAAGCATTACAACGCCAACTCTCGCTCAAGGTAGGAGTGGGAGGTGTAATCAGCATTTTTCTACTTTTGGGGTCGTTACCTATGATGACTGGGCTAAATTTACCCTTAATTCCAAGTTTCTTGCAAAATCCTTGGGTACAGTTAGTGCTGACAACACCTGTGGTGTTCTGGTGTGGAGGATCTTTTTATCGGAATGCTTGGAAATCCCTCAAGCGCCATACAGCAACGATGGACACGCTAATCGCTTTGGGTACAAGTGCAGCGTATCTATATTCTTTGTTTGTCACTGTTTTCCCAAAATTTTTTATTGCTCAGGGCTTGATACCTCATCTTTATTATGAAGTTGCCGCCATTGTTATTACCTTAATTTTGCTGGGGCGGTTGTTGGAAAATCGCGCTAGGGGACAAACTTCTGAAGCCATCCGCAAACTCATTGGATTGCAAGCTAGAGATGCCAGAGTGATCCGTGATGGTAGAGAAATTGATGTTCCCATTGCCGAAGTCAGAATCAACGATGTAATTTTGGTGCGTCCTGGTGAAAAAATTCCGGTAGATGGCGAAGTGATTACAGGCGCTTCAACGGTAAATGAAGCGATGGTGACGGGTGAAAGTTTGCCAGTCAAAAAGCAACCAGGAGATGAGGTGATTGGGGCGACGATTAACGGTGCAGGTGCATTTCAGTTTCGGGTGACACGAGTCGGAAATGATACGTTTTTGGCTCAAATCGTCAAACTAGTGCAACAAGCCCAAGGTTCTAAAGCACCAATTCAGCGCTTGGCAGATCAAGTGACTGGATGGTTTGTACCAGCTGTGATTGCCGTTGCGATCGCCACTTTCGTCATTTGGTTTAACTTCACTGGCAACCTTACCCTAGCAACAATGACAACGGTGGGTGTATTGATTATCGCTTGTCCTTGTGCTTTGGGTTTAGCTACTCCCACTTCTGTAATGGTAGGGACAGGCAAAGGTGCAGAAAATGGCATTTTAATTAAGGGTGCAGACAGCTTAGAACTAGCACACAAAATTAAAACCATTGTTTTAGATAAAACCGGTACTTTGACTCAGGGGAAACCGACGGTTACAGACTTTGTAACTGTCAACGGCACAGCTAATGCTAATGAACTCCAGCTTTTACAATTAGCAGCAACGGTAGAACGCAATTCTGAGCATCCTTTAGCTGAAGCGGTGGTGAAATATGCCCAGTCTCAAGAAGTGAATTTAATAGATGCAAAGAACTTTGTGGCTAATGCAGGTAGTGGTGTGCAAGCAGTTGTTGCCAATCAGCTTGTGCAAATTGGTACACAACGCTGGTTAACAGAACTTGGAATTAACACCATGAGTCTCCAGCAGTATAAAGATGCCTGGGAAGCTGCTGGGAAAACAGTTATTTTGATTGCTGTAGATGGCGAACTACAAGGAATAATGGGTATTGCTGATGCCCTAAAACCTTCATCAGCAGCAGTGGTGAAAGCCTTACAGAAGTTAGGTTTAGAAGTAGTAATGCTTACCGGAGATAATCGTAAAACTGCCGAAGCGATCGCAAGACAAGTTGGCATCGGGCGAATCTTTGCCGAAGTGCGTCCAGATCAAAAGGCGGCGATTATCCAATCTTTACAAGGGGAGCAGAGGGGCAGCACTTCTCTACGAGACGCTGCGCGTAGCTTGCTTCCACGAAGTGGTACGGCTACGCTCAGTGACCGAGGGGCAAGGGAGCAAAGGAGCAGAGGAGTAAGGGGAGAGAATTCTGATAAATTCTCACTCAAAACTCAGCACTCAATTGTCGCAATGGTAGGTGATGGCATAAATGATGCACCAGCCTTAGCACAGGCTGATGTGGGAATTGCCATTGGTACGGGAACAGATGTAGCGATCGCAGCTAGCGATATCACTCTAATTTCTGGCGATTTGCTCTTAATTGTGACAGCTATTCAACTTAGTCGCGCCACCATCAACAACATTAGGCAAAATCTCTTCTTTGCTTTTATTTACAACGTCATTGGTATTCCCATTGCGGCAGGAATTTTGTTCCCTATATTTGGTTGGTTACTCAATCCAATTATCGCCGGAGGTGCGATGGCTCTTTCTTCGCTGTCTGTTGTTAGCAATGCTCTCAGATTGCGTAACTTTCAACCAAAAACTATCTCATAATTGCAGGTTAATTTAGGAAATGTTCAGTAAAAAAACGCTTTGGGTAAGCCTGATTGCTTTAGTGCTAGTCACTAGAATATCAGGTGTAACATTAGCAGAAATGCCAGCCCACTCGTCAGAACAAACCAGGCAATTTCACCGGATCGAGCAACCTTTGGGCTTGAAAGTTGGGGTTGCGATCGCTGGTTTAACCTTAATTGGAATAGAGTTGTGGTGGTTTCTTCTCTATAAAAGTCCTGATTCCTGATTAGTGTTCTTTTATTAATCTGAAAAAATAAAATATTTGTAGGTTGGGTTGAACTTTAGTGTTATCCAACAAAATCAAGAATTCTTGGTATTGGATTTCGTTCCTCAACCCAACCTATGCCTAGATTTATCAAAACTAATCAGAAACATTGGTTTCTAATTTTTATCTTGTGAGAGTCATAAAATAGCGTTATTGTCAGCACTGAGGAGTATTTTGAATTATCGGACAAATTGTCTCTTCATGATGGTTGCTGATATTCTTCCAGCCTGAAAGTAATCCCTTGATTTCAGAGCGTAAAGTTAACAACTGATCAATTTGGCGATCAATCTGCGAAACCTTCTCTTCAAGTTTTTCTTTAATGTCGCCACAGGGAGTTTGCCCTTGGTCGTAAACTTGAAGAATATTTCCAATCTCTTCTAAACTAAGACCAAGATTTTGTGCCCTTTTAATGAATGCTAGACGAGTTAGCACATCTAATGAAAACTGGCGAAAGCCTCCCTCTGTTCGTCTTAATGAATTGATTAAACCTAGACTCTCGTAATAACGAATTGTCCTGATAGGGATGCCGCTTAAATCTGTTACTTGACCAATTAAAAGTAGTTTTTTATCTTGAGTTAACATGGTATATTTTCCCAAGTGCTGTAATCATTATTACATATTTTTGATTAATTAAATACTTTAAAACTTAGCAAAATATCGGCATCAGTAGTTAGTTGTAATCTTTATTTAATTAGATATTTTACTAAGTTTTATTTTTTCAAATATCTATCGTAAATGGGTATTAGTTGAGTTTAGTTGATATTGAATTATCAGATTTTTGATGTTAATAATATTTTTACTTCTGAATTCTATTAATTATTGGGTAACTGTTTCTCCTGGTACTGTAAGTAACTGTTTTTTTTGAGTTGCCATGTTACCTATAGATTAACTGCTTCACTTCAAGTGAAACCATAAAAATGAATCTCAACTCGCAGACTTATAGCTCAATCCGTAAAGCTAAAATTTTCAATAATCCAGAGCGTTTTATTGAGGGATGGTATTGGGTAATACCTTCTCAAAATCTGCGGGTGGGTGAAGTAAAACCTGTCAAGATTTTGGGTAGAGAACTAGCAATTTACCGTGGTAAAGACAAAAGAGTAGTTACCTTTGATGCCTACTGTCCCCACATGGGCGCTCATCTTGCTGAAGGCAAAGTAGAAGGTAATGCACTACGTTGTTTTTTCCACCACTGGAAGTTTGATGCTGAGGGGATGTGTATTGATATCCCATGTTTAGATACACCGTCTTCTCTAAAGTTACAAACTTGGCCCACTGCTGAAAAATACGGGATGATTTGGGTTTGGACTGGAGAAATACCACAACAACCCTTACCTTTTGTTCCAGAGTTGGAACAAAAAGAGTGTGATGTTGCTATCCATTCTCACTTCTTGATGAACTGTCACCCCAACGTGGTGATGATTAACACCATCGATGCTCAACACCTCAATACAGTTCACAAACTGCCAATAGAAATTATTTTTGAAAGACAGGAACTTAACGAAAATGCAATTATTTTCAGTAACACTAAACCCATCAAAGACAATTTCTCTTTCATTAAGCTTATCCGTCTTTTCTACAAAAATGCCATAACTTACAGTGTTTGCTATTGGTACGGTAGCATTAGTATTTTGACACTAGGCCCCGATTTCTTCCATGTCCACACGATGTTAGCAGTTCGCCTGCACGAAGGAGGAAAAGCTGAAGGTCAAGTTCTATTGATGACTAAAAAACGTAAAGGAATTTTTGGTTTATTATGCAATCGAATTGTGTTATGGTTGACCAAGGTTGCAGGTAAGTTCTTTCTCATGGGTGATATTAAGGTTCTCCAAACAATTCAGTTTGATTTGAAAACTCCCATGAAAGTAGATCAGTCAATTATGCAGTTTATTAACCATGTTGAAAAACAGCAATCGCTAATGTGGGGGACTTGGCAAGAAGCGCGATCGCACGAAGTGGAAAGTAAACCCAAGCGTGAGAGATGGCAAGATACAATGAGTAATGACTAGTATCATGTCTATATGACCAGAGTCTGTCAGACTGCTTGGCCAATTAAAAGCACACGATCTCATCCCATTGTCAACAATCTTTGCAACAATTAATCGTTTGTAGGGGTGTACAGATGTATGCTCCTACAAATGTATGTTTAGCAGATATTTTGTGAAATTGTATAACAATTAATAAAGGTTAAAAGTTGAGCAAAGTTACTTTTAACTTTTAATTTATTTTTTACTATGCTACCAGACAAATAAAAAGAAGTGGCAAAGCCACTTCCTAATTCCCAGGTAGAACCTAAGTTATAAGTATAACGATTACAAAAAGTTGAAATAGTATAAACAAACACCAATTAACTGAATATCTCTATTTTCCTTGTTTTCTAGGTGGAGAAATCCTGATTTATATGCGCCAAATAACTGTATATTTACATAAGTCTCATGATTGAAATGCAGACTCAATTTTATCTAGTTCATCGCTAAGATGTGCCAGTTTTATCTCTTCATCAAGAAGCTGCTGTTCTAATTGAAACTTAATTGCGGTACTAGCCTCAATAGCTACAGCTTTCTTCATCTGCTTAAACTTCTGGCTGCGGATGTCAAATTCTGCCTGAAGTGCGTCTAGTTTTTATTGCGATCGCCGTCGTTGTCCAAGAGTTAAGCTGGTAGAAACTGGACTAGTTTCAATAGTTGCTGCTTCACCAGATAAAAATTTACTTCCACCTGCGTAATAACAAAGGGGAAAATTATCGCCCAAATCCAGCACTTTATTTACAAACGGGTGTTGCGGCCCTGATGCTCTTTTAGGTACTTGGTCAAATAAGTAAACTAAAATATCAAGAATACGTGCATATCCATCTTTATTCATAGCTGCTTTACCTTGCAAAGCTTCCAACAAGCAATCTGTAAAAACACTGTAGGGTTGACCTGTGTAGGAATATTCGTCTTCTCGCGAAGAAGCAACCACAACTCGACCGCTTCCTGTTCCTAGCACATTTAACAGTTCCGGCGGTAAGGGTGATTTTACAAAGGTTTCCCCTGGTTCCTTCAAAGCTGGAACGCCACCAGCATGACAGCAATCTAATAAAACTACGAGTTTACGCGCTGTAATTGCTTCAATCTTTTGGGTAAATTCTACACCTGAGATAGCTGTGTCTGCGCGCTGACTGGGGTCATAACCGAATGGTACAAGGAAGTATTCATTGGTGCGCTGGATGCGTCCACCGTGACCAGAGTAGTAAATGATGAAAGTTGCATCAGGATTTTGATTGACTTGGGTGATGATTTGGTCAAAAGCTGCGAGGATGTTTTGCCGAGTTGCAAAGGTTTCGGTTAGCAGTATGACTTGTTCTGATGGATAGGCGGCGCGACTTGGGTCAATTAGTACATCTTTTAAAGCAGTTGCATCTTTGACTGTGACAGGTAAATCAGCACCTATGCCAATAAGTAATGCATAACCGTTGGTAAAAGTTTGGTTTGTCATACGGTGAGTGAGGAATGCGATCGCCTTTTATAATTTATAGATCAGCTATTACTTACGATTCAGCTAAATCAAGTCTTTGCTCATTTTGAAGCCTTGCAACTACTTATTTATCAGTAGCTTGTTGAATTTGATGTTCTATCTACTGTTGTCTGTGCTCAAGTATTGATCACTGAATTATCTTCCTCAGTAAAGGGCGCGAAAGCAGTCAATTCAAGTTTTGTAACTGGCCATGCAGCTACTTACCCGCGCCTTCCTCCACCACGAACGCGGCCTCCAGGAGGGCGGCCAGTTGGAATTGGAGGTTGATTAAAGGTTTTGCCTTGAGCAAGGATCGTTTTAGCACTAGAACGATTAGGGGTTGGTTTCGCGAGTATTCGAGCCAGACTAACTAATAAACTTGTACAGCTAAAAGCTACTACTAAAAACAGTTTTATCGGTTGTGAATTTGAATTCATAAAAACTTTATCTCATACGATTTTAGATTTTAGATTGGGCAGAGGGGAAAAACTTACTGCAACTTCTCCCCTGTTCCCCATTCTCTATTCCCCACACGCACTTTTGTTTTTGAATTATTATAAATTGACATCAAGCTCACCATAGCTACCAGTGATAAAGCCGACGGTACGAAAGGCACCCAAGCACCCGAAATGAACAGACCAAAGCAAAGTATATACAAAACGCTAGAAGTAACACCGATTGCAAACAATAACCAGGGTAAGGAAAGCCTGCGCCAAGCCAAGACTCCCCCAATTAAAGACCAGCCCCAAATCCAGGCGACCTCCGCCCACCACGACCAAGCCCGTAGCAACGGCCGCCCATCTTGGACTGCACTAAGGATCTGGCTGACCATGTGAGCTTGCACCAGTAGTCCTGGCATTTGCTCATCTAAAGAAATGCCATAGGGTGTCGGCCAAGTGTCTGGAGAATCTCCCTTTGCCACCACACCAATAATAACAATCCGGTCTTTGATGGCGCTGGGGTTAATTGGACTAGATAAAAATTGCGTTAGCTTTACCTGTTCGGCTATTTCTTTTGAAGAACGATAGTTGAGTAAGATTTGACCGCCATTAGCATCAATATTTTGATAGCCACCAGTACGAGACTTCAGATTCTCAAAAATAGTCTTACCCAACTGCAAATTTCCTTCAGGGGTAAACTTTGTTTGAATTCCTAAAGGGCGCATATAGAAAGATGCTAGTTGTAAACTGAAGGAATAGGGAGTAGAACACAATGATGTCGTCTCCTGATTCATGAACAGAAGATGCCGACGAATAACTCCATCGCGATCGTGAATAAAGTCACTGAATCCCAGATTTCCTGTGGGGATTTCTGGTGGAGGCTGAATGCCTTGGATATTTACTGAGCTATCGCTCCCCTTGCATAGGCCAACCAAGTTCTGAGTTTGCTGGAGACGAGTAATTAAATCTGGCTCTTTGGCCTTATAATCACGGTAGATATCCAAGCCGATGGCGCGTGGTTTGTATTGATTCACTTTTGCCAGTAGTTTATTGAGAGATTTTTCAGAAATGTAAGATCCGCTCAAGGACTCGCCATTTTGTCTTTGAATTGCTAAATCCTCATCGTCAATTGTGATGATCAACAGTCGAGGATCGAGTCCTTCGGCAGGACGAGATCGCATCATTTGGTCATAGGCTGAAATTTCCGTATTTTCCAGTATTCCTAAGAATCTAATCCCTGTAACAAAACCCGTTATCAGCAAACTTACAAAAATTACTCTGCTAAAGTTCAATCTACTAGATGAAGTCTCACTATTGTTAATTAACTTTTGTCTACTTGCTGTTTGAGTACTAAATATTTTAATAATTGAAGTCGTAACTTTTTGTTTTTCTAATCGGCTAACGTCATTTATAGAATGCGCTGTTACTTTGATAATTTCTTCAGGAACAAGTAAGTTTATACCAGCAATCTGGATTGTTTTTTGATAAATAGTAGCTTTTGTAAACTGAGCTTTTGCGCTTTCTAAATCACCACGAATTAAGCTTCTCATTCCACGGGTGTATATTAATAGTGGCTCAAATTCTGCGAGTGATTCACCAACTGTTTCTACTAATGAAGCTAATCGTAATATTTCTGCTTGATCTCGATTTTGATCCAATTTTGATAAAATAAATGCTAGTTCACGAACTGCTTTACGAGGAAGTACATAAGCTAACGCAGCCCATCGTTGAGCTTGGGCAAGGTCTTGAATATTAGGATCGTCGTTACGTAGTTGTGGATGAATGTAATCGAGTAAAAAGTTAGCAAGTTCATCAAGTCGCTGTTTACCAAAATGTGGGTCTTCCTTCAAGCATTTAAGCAATTCCTTTCGTATTGGTAAATCCATCTCATATAGTTCATACCCAACTTTATTACACAGGCTAGAAAGCAACATATCTGCTACACTCACCCAAGGGATATTTAGCACTTGACCATGAATATCTCGCTGGAAGTTGGCCCATAAACGATATAACAAATCGGGTGTGAGCGCTAAGGGAAAAGCCGCATGATAAACTAAATACAAGTGGGCTTTTCCAAAACGTTTTTTAAAAGACTCAATGCGTCGGTTAGCCACTTCAGGTTGGATTTTACTCATTTTATCCGCTCCTTAAAGTTCGGAGAGCGTCCGCGCAAGACATCAATTGCGTCCTGCATGCCTCGGCGGTTGACTTCATACATCGGGATTAGATGGGCAATTTCTCCAGATGTAGTGCCAAGCCAACGCGATCTTGGCATTGGATTAAGCCATGCAATATAGCGAACACATTGCTTGAGTTGTTTCACAAACACCCCAGTTAAATCAATACGTTCTGAATTAAAACCACCACGAGCTGCACCTGCATCACTAAAGATTAGTACAACAGTTCGTTCTTGACGCAATTGGACTAAAACATTTTCAATTAGTTTAGCTTGTTGATGATTAGGGTCTTGGTAAAGATATTCTACTGGACAGTTATGAAAGTAATAGATATTGGATCTTCCTAAACGTCCTCCTCGGAGAGCAGTTTCTACCAAGCGTTGTGATAAAGAATGAAACGGTATCATCGAACCATCTTGGTCAATAAGTAACAGCAATTCAGTTCGGTTCACCCGACGCGGTACGATTACAGGTTCTAAAAAAGTGCCTTGGTATCCAATTTGTTTGATTGTTGTTTCGATATCCAACTCAGTTGGTACTCCCTCCCGGCTCATCCGGCGCAAGTACCGCCACAACTGCTTCATCTGCCGTTGAGTAACAGGTAGGTAATCAAAAGAAAGAATAAACTGATTGTAAGAAGTTTGGTTGTTCCTGCTGGTTGCTTGCAAAACTGCTTGAGCGACTTGTACTTCATCTTCAATTACTTGAGTCAAACTTGAAGAGATATCTGAAGTGGGTGTGTTTATACTTGCTTGGAGAAGGGAGTTATCATCATTGGCTGTTTGTTTAGATAATTGCTGAGTCAGCCATCTAATAATTGTATATATAGTAGTGAAGACAGATATAGAAGCTAACCCTACTCCAACTATTTGAAAACCGAGAGTTATAAATGAGGCGATCGCTTTCCAATTACTCTTGTTCTGGGTTTGATTCGTCTGCGGTGCTGTAGTCGCACTAGGATTCGTTCCTGGAGTTGGAGTTAGATTAATTAATCCGGGCGTTTGAGATGTAATTGCTGAATCTTTGGTAGTCTGATTTTGATTTCTGCTTGTTATCCCCCAAACAATCCCGGCTCCTATAATGCAAGCTCCTGCTAAAGCTACATAGCGAGTTATTAGAGAAAGTTGACGTTGCCGAGTAGGCAATGTTGACGAGGTTGCCAAGACAGCCTTACTGCTCATTACCTCTTCAAAGTAAGACTCAAATAACTGCATTTCCTCTGTAGATTTGATCCACAAAGTCTGACACAGACGCTTTAAAGCAGCTTGGTCATTAATTCCAAAGCCAGCTTGCATAGCTTGCAAAACTAACTGATACTCATCAATTCCTAGCGGTAAGCCAGCTTCGCGCAGTTTAGTAAAAAGTTCTAGTAGAGGCAAATCATTCACGTCCACGGCTCTGTCTCAAATAACGTATATGGTCATCCCAACTTTTCAGCAACACGCCAGCATAAGGTATTTTGCCATCCAGTTTTGCCAGAGCCTCATCTTGAGGATACCGACGCAGGACGCGAAACCAGTCAATTAATTCGCTGGTGCTGACTTTCTTGCCAGCCTCACCTTTATCTTTTCGCATTTCCTCCCGCAATAGTAGGAAGCGAACTATGGCTTTATCCACCAAAGCTTGGGGTGAAGTAGGAAACAGAGCGTTAACGATTTGTATCAACCGCTCACGACTAGGAAATTCAACATAGTGAAACAAACACCTTCGCAAGAAGGCATCCGGCAAATCTTTTTCATCATTGCTGGTAATTAAAACAATTGGTGCTGCCTTTGCTTCAATTTCCTGACCTGTTTCCTCAACAATAAACCGCCGCTCATCTAATTCCAGCAGCAGGTCGTTGGGAAAGTCAATATCAGCTTTATCAATTTCATCAATCAGTACGACAGTGCGATTTTCTTGCTGAAAAGATCTTCCCAGAGGGCCCCAGCGTACATAGGTAGCTGGGTCATCAATTCGCTGAATTTGTTCTGCTGTCAGCCGATTGGAAGCCGCTAGCTGGGCATCCCGCAAACGTCCAACCGCATCGTAATTATACAAGCCATCCCTTGCTCGACTAGTGGATTTGACATACCAAGCTTCCAAGTTCAAACCTAGCTCGTAAGCAACTGCACTTGCAAGTTGAGTCTTACCGCATCCCGGTTCACCTTTAAGCAGTAAGGGACGTTCCAAAAAAATTGCTAAGTTGACTGCTTCTACCAGTTGAGGATTAGGCAAATAGGGATATAACAACTGTCCATTCACCCCCCTTTCTCCTAGTTGGGGCTGCACTTTACCTGTATATTCCAAGAGTTTTCCGCCTACAGCCTTAACCATTTTTCCTCTTCGTCATACCAATTACAGCCAGACATCTGACAAATTTCGCCCAATGCGGGTTCTGGAATGCCATTATCACTGTTTTTCAGTATTGTTTGTACTGTTTCATCTAACTGATCTATCAATTTAGTCGGCAATTCGTCCTCTGCAAACTCTAGCCAGTTAGTCAGTTCATCATCAGAAAATTGATTAATCTCAGGTAGTTTTATAGGGTTATCTGGCTTCCAGGTAGGGTCGAGCCTTTCTACAAAAGGAAGATTCCAACTACCTACGCAGCCATCATAATCTACCAGGAACATTAATAATTTGAATTGACTCGCTTGTGGGCTAGCCGTTTTAACTTTAGTCGCTAATAGTAACCAAAAATCTCGAATCAGATCGTGTAAAAGAGTTTCTGAAAGACAATCGACATCGTATAAAATTAACAGGACATTCTGAGTTAGCCACCATTGATAAACTCGTTCAGCAATTTCAGCAATTGAGCTTTGCCTACCCAGACCAACTCTACCACTAAGTTCACGCCACAATGCAGCACTGTCACTTCTCCGAGCAATGCGATTGAGTTCAATTCGTACAACCTTTCCCGTCATAATATTGGGAACATTTTGTACTACTAACCTATTCAATAACCAACGTTGACCATAGTAAAGTGAACCGTGGATTAGAAAAGCTGCTACTGAATGAGTCTCAATAATTCTCCGAAATGCTCGCGTCTGCTCTCGATAGCCCAATTTCAATAAAGCACGATACACTCTTCCACTACATAGAGCTAGTTCCAAATCATCAAGCTGTTGAGTTAATTCATTTAGTTCAGCTTCTGTTTGTTCAATTTGCTTTTCTAATTGGAAGCGAATAAGAGTATCTGCTGCGATCGCATAATCACGACGTAACCTTTTTAACTTCTCGGCTAGTAGGTCATAATGTTCCTGTAATGCATCGCTTTTGTGTTGTAGACGCTGCTCGGAGGACATCCAGGTAATTTTTGAGTCAATAAGCTTTACTCAAGACGACTAGCCAGATTTTCAATCTAGCAATCTGGTTTACTGTGTTTAGTTTCAGTAGCTGAAACATCATTGCGACACGAGATGTCACTTATGTAATTTATTATGTCAGTAATTTACTATAGAACTCCTATTTGATTTTTGAACAAGACTCAGTACGGCTCTATGCCTTCTTTCCTGTTCCCTATTCCCTATTCTCTCTTCCCTGCCCACGCAAGTAAATTTAGGAATCAAACCGGATTTTTATAGTTCCAGACTTAGTATAATAACGTCGTCCCCATAGTTTTTCTAAGCCTTAGCAACCAAACTGATGTCTAGCATACCACTACTCGCTTGGATTCAATACAACGATAATTTCTGCTAGCCTAATTCCCAAAGGTTTCCAGTGGGGATTGCTGGAGGAAAAAGTACCATCCCCTGACACTGCTTGGTAGTCATTGGGAAACTTTTCAGAAGCATTGGGAGCAGCGTCTACTCGGAAAATGATTTTGCCTTGATAACGGGATAATTTACTACTATCTAACAAAATCGTGCCGCCGTAATCCCAACCCAATCCATAAAGTTTAAAATTACCTAATTTTTTACGTAACTCGCTCAAAGGGGTTCCCACACCTATACCTTCGCGGGTTTTCCAAGCTGAACCCAGGTTACGCACATCTAGGGGTTTGGTACGAGTATTATCACTCCAAACTACCAAGAGAGAGCGTCCCTGATTTAGATTTACCTGAGTAGCTGCAAAACTACCAATTCCTTCAGCACCAGAGATGGTTTTATCAACGAGGTGGGATGCACCATACAGCTTAACTAAATCTCGCTTGGTGGTTGTGCGCGTTATCGGCCCTACCCTTTCTCCAGGAACAATCAAGGTGTCTGTTAATGGTTGCGATTTAGCAACAGTAACTAAATGATTGATTTTTTGCGGTAGTGCAAAGGCTGAATTTGCTGAATAGTTTAGTAATAAAGCTAAAGTAGCTATAGCAATGCCTTTGATTGATGAATTCATGGGTTCTATTTTGGTTAGTAGAATATGAGTGAGAAGTACTCATGATTTAACTACTACAATTTCCCAATTATAAATTTCCGATTTTCCCAAAATTTTATTTCATCGCTCTAGTTGCATTAAAAATTGCAAGTATTGCTACTCCGACATCAGCAAAGACAGCTTCCCACATTGTTGCTATACCAAAAATACCCAACCCAATAAATACACCTTTAATTGCTAAGGCAAACCCAATATTTTGCCAAACAATCTGCCTTGTTTTTCTGGCGATTTGGATTGCCTCTGCCACTTTTGAGGGTGCATCTGTCATAATCACAATATCGGCAGTTTCGATCGCTGCATCTGAACCTAACCCACCCATTGCCATACCAACATCTGCTCTAGCAATCACTGGTGCATCATTAATCCCATCCCCAACAAAAGCAACTTTACCATGCTTGCCTGCGGTGCTGAGTAACTTCTCAATGGCATTAACTTTTTCTTCAGGTAATAACTCTGCTTCGTAGGTATCTATGCCTAGCTGTTGAGCAACTTGGGAAGCGATCGCTTGATTATCTCCTGTCAACATTACTGTTCTCTCTACACCCATTCCCTTGAGTGCTTGAATAGCAAGTCTCGCATCTTTTTTGAGTTCATCAGCGATGACAATATATCCAGCGTAAATATTATCCACTGCTAGATGGATAACTGTTCCCTCTAACTGGCAATTATCGTGAGAAATCTGCTCTTTATGCAATAGGCGATCGCTTCCCGCTATCACTACTCTATTTTCAATCTTGGCTCTAATTCCATAACCTGCTATCTCTTCATAATCTCTCACCTCAAATTCATCTATTTTTCCACCATAAGCCTTATGTATCGATTGAGCGATGGGATGATTTGAGTGTGATTCTACTTTGGCAGCTAATTGCAGTAATTCTTGCTCATCCCAACCATTTAATGGTACTATTTTCGCTACTTGAAATACACCTTTCGTTAATGTTCCAGTTTTATCAAAAACAACTGTATCGACTGCATTTAAAGTATCTAAAAAAGTAGAGCCTTTCACCAGAATACCACGTCTGGCTGCACCTCCCACACCTCCAAAGTAACCTAATGGAATACTAATAACGAGTCCACATGGACAGGAGATAACTAGTAAAATTAGGGCCCGATAAATCCATTCGGAAGATGTTGCACCCGAAATGAATAACGGAGGTAATATTGCAACTCCTAGAGATATAAAAACTACGATGGGCGTATAATATCGGGCAAATACAGTAATAAACTTTTCTGTTTCTGCTTTTTTACTTTTGGCATTTTGCACCAAATCTAAAATCTTAGCAATGGAAGATTCATCAAATAGTTTTGTTACTTTAATACTGAGAACACCTATTTTATTGATCATCCCAGCTAAAACTGTCTCTCCCAGCCTCACCGTTCGTGGTACAGATTCTCCAGTTAAAGCAGATGTATCAACTTGTGAATTACCATCGATAATTTCGCCATCTAAGGGAATCTTTTCTCCAGGCTTGACAACGATAATATCCCCAATCTTTACTGTTTCTGGTGATACTTTTGTCAGTTCTCCATCTATTTGGATATTTGCATAATCTGGGCGGACTTCCAATAATGCTTTGATGGAATCACGGGAACGACTGACAGCAATATCTTGGAACAATTCTCCAATTTTGTAAAATAACATTACCCCGACAGCTTCGGGTAATTTATGAATTCCGATCGCTCCTAATGTCGCCACTGTCATCAAAAAGGTTTCATCAAATATTCTGCCTCTGAGTATATTACGCCCAGCAGTTTTTAAAACACTCCATCCGCTTAATAAATAAGCAGGTATGAAAAGAAGATATTCTCCTATCGAGTAGAATGTATTGTGTAATTGATTTTCAAAAATTACACCAGGTGCATATAAACTTAAAATTCCTACCAGAGGCAATATCTCATTTTTGAGATTGAATTCTCCACCGTGTTCGTGATTGTGGTCATGGTTATGATTCTCATCATGATTGTGATTATGAACATGGTTATGATTCTCGTGATGATCATGTCCACAGTTGCAACAATCTGAAGATTCTGAATGTACTTTCTGCTTCATTTTTTCTATGCAGGCTAGTAAGTTAGTTGATATATGAGCCTTTTTACAAATGTAATGAAAAAAATAAATTTTTACAAGTTTATATTTTAAGAACGAGAATCTATCTCAAAACTATTGCTAAATATATGTATTATTTTTTGATTCAAATTAAAATTGATAAACTTGTAAAGATAGTGGTTCTGAATTCTATAAAACAATCTAAAATGTAACTTTTGTTCGTAGTAAGCGATTTATCGCTCTGTATAAGAAATTAGAGGGTTGCGTCCGCTAATTACGAGCTTTAATTTAATTAAGCTCTTATACTTGCATCAAGCGAACAATCACGCTCTGGGGAATATCAGCAGATTTAAATTTGCTGAAGTACTCAACTTGCGTCTCAAAGCTAGACATCGAGCATGTTTGATTGCTGAATTATGATGTAACAAATAATTTGCGATCGAACTAGGTAGATATGGAACTTTCCTGAGCAACAAGTGTCTATCTAGCTATTCTTAGGGAAAAGTCACTTGAAGTTTGAAAGTTAATGGAATACCCTAAGCTAGTAGACAATTTTTTCAAGGAAATCTATGAACAAAAAAATTCTTCTGAATTTGCTTTCCAGTTCCTCAATCTTTGTGTCGATGATGTCTACGCTGGTGACATTCCATCCTGCCCATGCAAGTGGTAGTATTACACAGCGATTGATGCACACACAAGATGGTCGTACCTGTATCACTAACCCACATGGTGGAAACGATTTTGTCTGCATTCGAGATTCAGAGAGAAAGAAACCGTATACCTCATCTGGACGTTCCTCGACCATTGTCACATCAGTATCAGATCAAAATGTTGCCATGTTGAATTTTACTGACGAGGAAAGCGATATGGCAATTAAAGTATTTGGCTGCGACTGTCCATTATGTATGAATTCTTTGCGTCAGTTGCAGGGTACTGGAAACTTGGTCTACTAACATTCAATAGCGCTGATAGCGACTATAAGTTTTGTTAGATACACGCGATCAATCACGTATAGAAGATATACAAAACCAAAAAGGCATTTTTAACTACGTACCACTACTATTATTTGGGTAACATTTAAATTTCTTGTTGGGGTAATTCATGAATTGCCCCAACAGCATCTAATTTTGCTTAAGTCCTGAGAGAAAAATACGCAGATAAATTATCAAATATTCTGTGTGCGTCAGAACATCCTATTTATTCAACCACCTCATTCACAGGGAATCTATCAATCAACTGCATCGCCCGATAGGCATTGCGTTGGAAAGAATCTGGCAAATGGGGAACGTGGGGTATTTGTGATAATAAATCCAACGTCCGCCGTAAAATTCTCACCACATCACCTTCATCCAAAGTGGTGTTTTCGCACAGTTCTATCCACTCCATTCCTAGCGCCCATTGTTCCACTATGGCAATTAACTCAAATTCCAACCAGATAGGCAGCGCCACATTATAACGCCGTTGTAGTTGGAACATTTGGCGGCGAATTCCCCGCAATTTTGCCAAGGCTTCTGCAACTTCATGACTGAGGTCAAAGTTAACCTTGCTATCTGGACGGGGCGTTTCCATCACTAAAGCGGCGGCGGCGGCTGCTAAATGATGCGGATCTAAGTTATCCAATTCGCCACTAGCGAATACTAAACCTAGCCACAATTCATTCTCGCCTCGAATGGCGGCAGCGATTTGCCCTAATTGTGTGGGAACTAAGTTATCCAAAGCGCCAAAGTGTTGCAGAATTGCGATTAAATTCAAAAACTCTTCCCAATGACGTTGTGATTGTTGCTCTACTTGCCCTTGTAACTGTTCGAGTTCGGCTTCTAGTTCGACATAGCGGGCGCGGCGCTTGAAAAGCGTTGCCGCATTGCCTGATTGATGTAGGGGATGAGCTTCTAATTGCTCTTGGACGGCGGTAGTGCGACTGAGTTGTTCTGCTACTTCTGGTGCTAGATGCAAAGATTCTATCGGATCGGGAATACGCATGGCGATCGCAAAGCTTTCTTCGTTACCACGGCGCGATTGTCCTGGCTTCAAAGGCATCTCTGGTGGTGGTAATACATTAGGTAGCACTTCAATTCGTGGCAGTTCGGCATACAAATCGACTACATCCCCTGTGGTTGCCACATACCAGCGGTTATCGTGCCCCAAGCATACCAAGTAAGGAGCTTGACCAGAACCAGGTGATTTTCCCACCAAAACTGCCGTTACAGGTGAAGATACTGTGATATTTTTGCCCTTGAGACTCAACAGAGTTCCTGACACTGCAAAGCCCAACATCATCACCAATTCTTCTTGGCGGTCTTCTTGTGCTTGCTCTTGCAAGGTTTTCAATATCTGGCGTTCCACCTTTAGGCGTTGCCGCAATTTTTCATAAATAGCCAGTTCATTTTCATCAACTGCGGCAATTTGCTCATGTAATTGAGCTAATTGGGTTTGCAATTCGGCAATCTCATCGTATTCTGGGCGTAAATGCAAGGTCGCCATGTACTGCCCAAAACTGCGCTCTATCAGTTCCCTGGTTTGCTCTAGGGTATGGGTTTGCAGCAAGTTGAGTACCATGCCATAACTGGGCGTAAACTGGCTGACTAGAGGGTCTGGCTTGGATGTTCCCAAATACGCGGCTTCTTTAGCTCCTTCAAAGGGAGTTTGGACTGTCACCACATGACCTTGTTTATCCATCCCCCGGCGGCCTGCTCGTCCCGCCATTTGTAGGAATTCGGAAGCGTTCAATAGGCGGTGTCCAGTGTCAGTCCGCTTGGAAAGGGTAGAGATTACCGTTGTCCGGGCGGGCATATTAATTCCTGCTGCTAGTGTCTCGGTGGCGAATACTACTTTAATCAGCCCTTGCTGAAATAGTTCTTCTACCAGTGCTTTCCAAGCAGGTAAAATCCCAGCGTGGTGGGCAGCAATTCCCCGGTACAGGGGGGCAATTTGTCCAGAACGCCCAGCTTCGGGATTGCGGGCTAAAAAGTCATCAATTTGTTGCCGCAAAATCTGGGACTCTTCATTATTTACCAGCCATAAATCACCCACTTCCGCCACCGCTTTATCACATCCCCGGCGGCTGAAGATAAAGTAAATCGCTGGTAGCATATCCCGTTGCTCTAATTGGCTGAGGGTAAAAATTATACCTGGAGCTTCCGGTCTACCATTTCTCCCCCTATCCCTTTCTCCCCCTCTCCCCTTTTTCTTCTGAAGAAGCCGGGGGTTAATTTTGGTTTTGCTATCATTCAGCAGGGGAAATAACCCTTTGGGATTGCAAAAGTGAAATTCCAAGGGGACTGGGCGAAAATCGGAGTAAATCAGGTCAGTTGGGCCGTGAACGCGATTTAGCCAATCGGTGAGTTGATCGCTATTGGCAACCGTTGCTGAGAGGGCTGCTAGTTGCACTTCACGGGGACAATAGATGATTGATTCTTCCCAAACAGTACCGCGCTGGCGATCGTTCATGTAGTGGCACTCATCAAGGATCACCGCTTCCACGTCTACTAATGAGATGCCGATTTGCCCAATGGGTGTGCCATAGAGCATATTTCGGAAAATTTCTGTGGTCATCACCAAAATTGGTGCATCTCTGTTAATGGAAGCATCCCCAGTTAACAGCCCGACTTGATCAAACCCGAATTTTTCTCGAAAGTCACGCAATTTTTGATTCGACAGCGCCTTCAGGGGAGTAGTATAAAATACACGCTTTCCTCGTGCCAGGGCGCGATAAATGGCGTATTCCCCGACTAATGTTTTGCCTGAACCTGTGGGGGCACATACAACTACGGAGCGTCCAGCGTTTAGGGACGCGATCGCTTCTTTTTGAAACTGATCCAGATCAAAAGGGAATATAGTCCCTAAGTCAAGTTCTGGAGACGGTGCAGGATAATTCACTCAATCACATTTGCAACCAGATTGTTTACTATACTAACGAGTCTTTTGTCAACTTCGTTATTAGTCATTTGTCATTGGTCATTAGTTTTTCACAAAGGATAAAGGACAAATGACAAAGGACTCTTTATTATTTTCCCAGCTCTTGCGATCGCTCTGTGGCAGCTTTGACTGCTTCAATTAAAGCGGAACGAAATCCTGCCTGTTCTAGCTTGGCAATCCCCGCGATGGTTGTACCGCCGGGACTAGTAACGCGATCTTTGAGTTCTGCTGGGTGCATTTTGGTTTCCTGCAACAGTTTTGCTGTTCCCAGGACGGTTTGCAAGGCTAGTTGATTGGCAATTGCTCTAGGTAAACCTGCGGCGACTCCGCCATCTGCAAGTGCTTCAACCATAAGCGCCACGTAAGCGGGGCCGCTACCAGATAGCCCTGTAACTGCATCCATCAGCCCTTCTGAAACTTCCACCACTTCGCCTACAGCAGAAAAAACTTGCTGTGCTATTTGGTGATGCAAGGCATTGGTATATGCACCTAAACAAATCGCGGTAACTCCTGCTCCCACCGTGGCCGGGGTGTTGGGCATTGCTCTAATCACTGGCAATTGCACAAATGCAGCTTCTAGCTGACTTAAGGACACACCCGCCAAAATAGAAATGATTAGAGGTGAATGTTCTCTATTAAGAATATCAATATCTGCTAATTCTTGAGCGATCGCGCTAAACACCTGCGGTTTCACCGCCAAAAATAGAACTTCTTTTGCTTCGGTGAAAACCTGGCTATTATCTGTCGTTACAGCAACACCGTATTGCTGCTTTAAAAAATCTAAGCGTGAAGATAGCGGTTCGCTAACTATGACTTCTGATGATTGATAAATTCCACGCGCGATAAGGCGGGATAAGAGCGCTTCTCCCATTACCCCACCACCAATTAAGCCAAATTTTATAGTCATTAGTCATTAGTCATTAGTCATTGGTCATTAGCCATTAGTCGTTTGTCATTTGTCACTATGAGCAAAACCCAGGACAAATGACAAAGGACAAAGGACAAAGGACTAAATACTAATTTAACTTTATTGTGCCATCCGGTTAGTTTCGTTGCCCCAGGGTTGATTTGGAGTACCTGTTGTCGGACGAGAGGGACGTACTGGTGGTTGTGGTACTTCATGAAGAACGCCACCTTGGGTGCTAACTTGGACACAACTTGGTGTAAACAAAAAGATGCTCTCACCGATGCGCTCTTGATGTCCATCTAGTGCGTAAGTACCACCTGCAACAAAATCTACTGCTCGTTGAGCTTGATCTGGGTCCATGATTGTCAGATTTAATACCACTGACTTGCGTTCGCGCAACGCTTGAATTGCCTGGGGCATTTCTTCAAAGGTGCGTGGTTCGAGTACTAAAACTTCAGAAATTCCGTTAATTGCTCCTGGCATACCAATCACATTCCCCATTGGCTTTGAACCTGCTGTCATATCATCTCCCATTGTAGGCACTGGTTCCCGCCAGCGTCGATTTTGAGCGGCTGGACTCTCTTGTGGTGCTGGCTGGGGATTTTCTTGCTGATACAGATTTTGGTAATTATTATTATCTGTTTCTGGTTCTTCTTCGTAATACTCGTATTCCACTTGCTCATTTAGACCCACAAAGTCTCTGAGTTTGGAAAATATGTTGTTCATTGTGTGTGTACTCTCCTGGTGCGAATAGCCTGTATTGACTTGGCTGAGGATTGATTGAGTTAAGAGCGGTCGCTACATCGGTGGATACTTCAGCAACTGTATTGCTAGTTGTAGCCTATACTACGGGTTTTGGCGATGAACCGACACTTATTGGAAAGGTCTGTGCATCGCCTAAACATAATAATGAGTCAAGATTATATCCTACGGTTTATCCGAAGGAAACTTCTTTATACCCTATTTTCTCTTGGCGATTGCTCTTGTCAATACTATATCCTTTGTTTCCAATTGCACCAGTCTGTTACAAAATTCTTGTCATCAAATCCTTAGCTTCGATTAATACTGCCCTGCAAGGCTGATGATTAATCGGCTAATAGCGATCGCCAAACAATATGGTTCCTAATCGTACCATCGTTGCGCCTGCTTGCACCGCCAGTTCGTAGTCGCCTGACATACCCATAGATAGGTGCTGCATTTTAATATGCGACCAGTTTTGCTCCTGGATTTCTTTGGCTAGCTGACGATTGCGATTAAACACACTCAGAATTTCAGAATCATTTAATCCTGAAGGCGGAATTGTCATCAAACCTTGAATTTGTAAATTTTTGTAAGAATTGAGTGTGGGTAAATCAGCCAAAAGTTCTGGTACACTCCAACCAGACTTGTTGGGGTCGGGGAGAATTTTCACTTGTAAGCAAACCTGGGGACTCACTCCTAGCTGTTGCGCCAATTGGTCTAAGCGCTGTGCCAGCTTCAAATTATCTACAGAGTGAATCCAAGGAAAATGCTCGATGGCTTTTTTGGCTTTATTGCTTTGCAAATGTCCAATAAAGTGCCAGGTAATATCCGGTAAGTCTTGCAACTCGGCTTGTTTGCTGGCAGCTTCTTGGATACGACTTTCCCCGAAATCACGAATTCCGGCATTGTATGCAGACCGAATGGACTGGGCAGATACTTGCTTGCTAACAGCAATCAATTTGACTGACGTTGGCAGTGAGGAGCGAATGGAAAGAATACGTTCGGAAATCGAACTGTTCATTGGAAGGTGCGCTGGAAAACACTCTGAAGCTGATCGTACTCCTGAGAATGCCCACTGCGCCGCAGGGTACGTAAGCGATTTTCCAACATCATTCTTGCCTCAGTGCGTCCTAGAGACTGAAATTTAACACCTTTAACATCATTTGCCACCAAAAAAAATAAGCGTTGGGCATAAAGTGTGGTGAACAAATCCTGGTTCTCATCAACCATACAGATTTTGTAGAGTAAACCCCAAGTTGGATGGTTTATGTAAGTTTCTGCGTTTTCTGGATTCATTTAAGAGTCAAGGTGTAGTCAAGGTGGAAGTATATATATCTTTTCGCAGTGAATTCCAAACATTCAGACGATAATACCAACATTCGTCAGAATATTTGGTTAAAATGCGAAGCTGCGGTTACGAAGACCTCGATCTAGTTCTTAATGGGCAGATGAAGCTAGTGGTAGTGAAGCGCAATAGTACAACAGAAGCCGCAAAGCGTAGATTCAAAGAGTAGAGGCTGTTTGACAAATATCACCATCTGCTTTGGTGACTTCAATTTAGCAATCTGTAGGGACAAGGCACAAAATATTGCCGCTCCTCTGGTTGAAAGTTCGACGTGGGAAGGAAAAACACCCTTTGAAGTTCCCAACGGCAACGGCGAATTTTTCAACTTCTTTCCATACTGCCACAACTGTCGCCCAATGGCACAAAATTGGGTACTGGAAAGAAAACTACCATTTTTGTAAAAGGTCTATGATTATCCAGTATTTTCAATGGGGAAATTTGCGCCTGAGCATTGTGCAGAGATTCATAAGGGTACTCGGTCAAAAATCTTAAGATTAGTTTGTAGTGTTCGCGTAACGCTGGTTAATATCTAAAATCTACAGGAAATGGTAGGGGATCAATTTTATGGCTGGGTAGCTGTTCAAATTACCCTACCATCTTGTTACCTATAGCTCAATACGGTTCGGTTAAGGCAAGAGACGGCAATTTAATGTTTTACTTCTGACTCCTGAATTCTGAATTCTGCTGTATTACCTCTTACCATTTTTTCGGTGCAAAATTACGCCTGAGTTCCGATAGCTAGCCGTATTCCCCAGAATAAGATTAAAGTTGCGATCGCCAGCCAGTCACGCCCTTTTAATCGTAAATCGTGCCACTGGACTCGATGCTCATTGGGACTGGTAAAACCCCGCACCATCATGGCATTTGCCATTTGGTCGGCTCGCAAGAGCAGATTTTCTAAAAGTCTCTCTGCAACTGTCATCCAAACCTTAAATGCTCCTTTCAATCCCAGCTTTTTCCAATTAATTGCCCTTGTCATCACGGAGCGAAATAAGTTTTGCACTTCTTCTAAAACCAAGGGAATGAAACGCAAGGACAAGGTTAAAGTTAAAGCGATTTCTGTGACAGGCAACTTGAAGCGTCGCAAGGGTTGCATTAAGCTTTCTATGCCAGATGTGATTTCTTCTGGTGCGGTTGTCAGCAGATAGAGGTTAGTGCTGTAAATAACGGTAAATATAAGTGTACTCAGGCGTACTGCCAAACTCAAGGAGTAGCGGGTAATTTTAACCGGGCCTTTGTGAAATAGCACGTAGCTGTATGCTTTTTTCTCGGCTGGTGGCTCTTGAATATTATTAGAGTTCGCTGGCTGGGTTAATATTTGTTCGTTAGCTGGCAAGCGTGACTGATAATCTACACCCAGTCCATCAGGACTGATGGCTGCGATCGCTAGCACAAAAAACGATAGCATTAATAGCCAACCCATTTGCTGCTGCCATACGCGTCGAGGAATTCTGGCAATCAAGGTGGCAAGAATCAAAATTACCACCAACAGCACCCGCCAATTGTTATTGGCTAAAACATAGCTTGTTAAAAAGCTCATCAACCAAGCGAACTTGACTCGCGGATCGATTTTATGCAGCCAAGTTTGGGGTTGTTCTAAATAAAGTCCAAGTGGCAGCGATCGCAATAAATCCATTTTAGAGTTACGAGTGAGAAATGAAGAGTTAGGAGTTTTGACTTTAACTCATAACTTTTACCTTGTGCCGCTATCAAACTCAAGTTGATAGGATTCTATAATTAACAAGTTTGGCTTTAACTCATAACTCTTGTACAGAGGCGATTCATCGCGTTTCTATTCCTAACTTATTTTGACGCGAGTTGCTCTATTAACATTACCACTTTCGGCATCACGGACTTTCTTGCTCCGCCACAGCAAAATTATTGGCGTGCCTTTAAATCCTAGCTGTTGACGAAATTGCCGTTCAATGTAGCGGCGATAGTTGTCGTTGAAGCGTTTCGAGTCGTTGACAAATAAAGCGATCGTTGGTGGTTGGCTACTTACTTGTGTACCATAATAAATCTTTCCTTGACGCCCACCACGGGATGCCGGTGGTGAATGCCAACTGACGGCATCTGTTAAGACTTCGTTAATTACTGATGTGCTGACACGACGTTTGTGTGATTCAGCCGCCGTTTTCACCAATTCCAAAATCTTTTCTACTCGTTGTCCTGACAAGGCACTTACAAAAATTGTTTCTGCCCATTCGGTAAAATGTAACCGTGATTGCAGAGTTTTTTCGTAATCGTAAATTGTGTAAGAGTCTTTTTCGACAGCATCCCACTTATTAACGACGATGATGCAAGCTCGACCATCTTCGATAATCCGCCCAGCTAATTTTTGGTCTTGCTCGGTGACTCCATCTAAAGCATCTATTACTAATAAAACCACGTCAGCGCGACGAATCGCTTTGAAAGCCCGGTTAATACTAAAAAATTCTGTGCCGTATTCGATGTGTTTCTTTTTGCGAATGCCGGCGGTATCAATCAAGCGGTAGGTTTGTCCGGCTCGTTCAATGACGGTATCAATGGCATCGCGGGTTGTGCCGGAAATCGGGCTGACAATTGCTCTTTCTTGCCCGACAAAAGCATTGAGTAAGCTTGATTTGCCGACATTTGGCCGTCCCACAATTGCTACTTTGATTTCATTCGTTTCTGGAATGTCTTCAATCGCAGGGATGTGATTAACCAACTCGTCGAGTAATTCTCCTGTACCACTGCCATGAATCGCCGAGATGGGGTAAGGTTCGCCCAATCCCAATTCCCAAAATTCGGCAGCTTGCATTAAGCCTTGTTCTGGGGATTCACATTTATTTACTGCTAGTAGTACAGGGACGGGTTGTTGGCGCATCCACTCGGCGATTTCTAAATCTGCCGATGTAGGCCCTGTTTGACCATCGACAACAAAAATAGCGCCACACGCTTCTGCAAGGGCTGTCATTGCCTGTTGGCGAATCAGTGGTAAAAATTCGGTATCATCATTAAAAACTAAACCACCAGTGTCTACCACTAAAAATTCGCGACCATTCCAGAAAGCTGGTAGATAAGTGCGATCGCGTGTCACTCCCGGTTCATCATGGACAATCGCCGTTTGTTCCCCGGCGAGTCGATTAACCAGGGTGGATTTGCCCACATTTGGGCGTCCGATAATTGCAACAATTGGCAGTGCCATAAAACCAGGGTAAGTGAGAGGTGTAGTATATCACGTACTTACATTTTACTCACTTTCACCTTGAAGTTTTAATAATTTCCCAAGTATTTGGATGTAGACATTTGCACGCATTTTTTTGTGTCCAGATGCCAGACTCTAACGTTATTGTCATAACTAACACTAGTAAGAAGTTTTGGGTCAGGGCTAAAGGCGATCGCTGTGACAATACTAGTGTTTCCATGCAGCGTTTTGTAGCGATCGCCATAGTTGCGAACCGACATCTTTGATGTGACCTGGGTCATAAGTGACTTCTCGCACCATTTCTAGATAAGTTTTCCCTTCCCAGGCGTAGCGAAATACAATCTCTTGCGCTTTGGTTAACCGTCCCCGTTGCAATAATCGCTCAACGAGTGCGATCGCTTCTTCAACCGTCATTTATTTCCGTAGTAGTACCAAGTTAATTACGATTTTCCCACGTTCGACTTGATTTTCTCACAAAAGTTTACGTAAATCTACCATAAAGATCCGACTTTTTTCCGACCTTTTCCGACCGTCGAAATTGATACAAGGCTATAGAGTATTGATGTGATTCAGTTGTAGTACAGAAATTTGCCCAATGATTAAACACAGGTAAAGTGTTTACCCAAACACCAGAAGGTATTGAGTGCGATAAATTTTTCATCTAATTGAGCCATAGCAGTTGTGAGCGACGATGTTTATTCGTTCGCTGGTTTCTTCTGACTAATGGTTTGGAATTGGGATGCGATCGCACTTAAGTTATCGGGGTTTGGAAGGAGTGATCGTTGATCAAGAAAGTGCAGAAAAGGTGCGATCGCCTTAACTAAGTCATTGTAATGATTTTCTTGTAACTTTGAGTGCCACAAGTTAGCACTTGTTGAAAAAACAGCTTTGCAAGGCTTAATTTTTTGTTAACTATTGCTAATAATCTTTGTTGCTCTGTGTTTGTATTACAAAACAACTTGATTTGTTACGCTCCCATACATTAGAGGAATTAGAAAATGGTATCCCTAAATCCCTTGTCTAATATCGATGCTGCGCTCGATGCTGCTAGTAGTAAACTTCGAACTTTTGTACCCATAGAGAAACCTAAAAATCCCCTTAAAGATGCAACAGAAACGATTTGGGGAAATTTTGGAAGACTTGCTTATCCTACAGGGGCTTTGAAGATACTAAAAGACAATCCATCTGCATCAGCGCTAACAGATGTTCAAAAAGGATATCTACGCCCATTTTTTGGCAGCCTTGTTGATCGAGTAAGTATACACTACAACGCTGTTTTGTTGGATGAGCTAGCATACGGTCAGAACTTCCCAAAAGTGAGACTTAACGATACCGAGGGACAAACTTTTGGACTCAATATTTACATTTCTAAACCAAACGAAAATTCACTTGACCAGTTAAGCATCATAGCTCATGAACTTGTCCATTCTAGGCAATACGAACAAAAAGGTAGTAGTTTAGTAGCATTTGGTGAAGATTACTTTAGAGGTTTCTATTCGGGTGGGCTAAAGTATGAAAACATTCCAATGGAGAAAGAAGCTTACGCGCTTCAAAATAAATTCATTGACGATGTAGCTCCTGTTATTGTTGGTATTGCTGCTAGATATTCTCTTGATGGATCTAGTGCTTATCCTCTTTTCGTTGATCCTAAAGATCCTAATAGTAAATACAACTACACTAATTTACTCAAAGCCGAGTATGATCCTGGTGAAGTTTTCTTTAACCTTGACGGTTCAACTACGTATGTTGTATCACCTCCTTCACCCAAACAGCCAGTTCCTTATGATTTGACTGGCGTAGATCAAGAAGCAGTTTCTCAAGCTTTCAGGTCTTTCTATTCCTACAGCCTACTCTCCTCAGATGAATCTGACTTTCTCCAAGGTGATTCAGGAAATAACAATATCTCCGGTCGCGCAGGAAATGATATTCTCAGCGGGGAAGAAGGGAATGACAAATTATATGGTGAGGCTGACAATGATGGTATCCTTGGTGGTACTGGAGATGATTTACTTGATGGTGGCACTGGAAACGACGAGCTACTTGGTGAAGCTGACAATGATCTCTTAGTAGGAGGTATAGGTGATGACAGAATCGATGGTGGTACGGGAATTGATTCTGTTAGCTATGAAACTTCCGTTAAAGGCGTGATCGTCAACATCGACGAAGCCCATATCTACAGCAATATTGCTTATTCCTTTGACCTCGAACCTTCCTTCACCATTGCCACAGGCACAGCCCTTGATGGTTTTGGTGACACCGACACCCTTCGCACCTTGGAAAACATCATAGGTTCTAACTACGATGATGTCTTAATTGGCAATGCACTGAGCAATACCCTCAATGGTTTAGCCGGAAATGACTTGCTCATTGGCAATGGCGGCGACGACACTTTGGACGGCGGTGAAGGCATTGATACCATTAGCTACCGTCGCTCATTCAATACTTCTAATATTGGTGTATCAATTGACCTGGCAAATAACCCTGCCTTCGACGGTATTGATGGACTCGATACCCTAAGAAATATTGAAAACGTCATTGGGTCTGAGTTCGCCGATCACCTGATTGGGGGCATAGGTAATGATTACCTTTACGGTCAAGACGGTAACGACACCCTCAATGGCGGCGTTGATAATGACAATTTATATGGTGGAGTTGGTGATGACAATCTTTTGGGAGGCGATGGCAACGATCTACTCTCTGGTCAAGAAGGGAACGACATTCTGAATGCGGGTGCTGGTGATGACTACCTAGAAGCTGGGTTAGGCAATGACCAACTCCTAGCCGGATCGGGTAACGACCAACTTTACGGCGACGCAGGCAACGATATTCTTGATGGTGACACTGATAATGACTACCTAGAAGCTGGATTGGGCGATGACCAGCTTCTAGGCGGCGACGGTGACGACCAACTATTTGGACAAGAAGGTATCGACACTCTTTATGGAGGCAGTGGTAATGACAAACTTCAGGGTGGCGACAATGCCGATATCCTGAAAGGGGAGGACGGAGATGATTATCTCTTTGGTAATGACGGTGAGGATCAGCTCTACGGCGGTGCTGGTAACAACTCGCTAGATGGTGGTGCTGGTAACGATGTGCTTTATGCCGATATCCCGCAAGTGCAGGACGAGGATAATTATCTCTTTGGTAATGACGATAGGGAGCCAATCTACAACAGGGGTGGCAACGACTATCTTACAGGTGGCGGTGACAATATCCTGAATGGTGGAACAGGTGAAGATACATTATACGGCGGTAGCGGTCGTGATATGTTTGTGCTGGCGAGCGAGTCTGGAAGTGACACTATTTTCAACTTTACAGTCGGTAGCGATTATCTAGGATTATTGAATGGTCTGACCTTTGAAGAGATCGCAATTACTCAAGGTATTGGCACCAAAACCAGCGATACTTTAATCAGCAAACAAGATGGTGAGCTATTAGCCACACTAATCGGAGTACAAGCCAATACCCTTAGTCTGTGGGATTTCGCAAATCTAGGATGACAATCTAATAGGCGATCGCATTTTTAACGTGACAAGCAGTGAGAAAGCGGAGAATTTTCACTTTCCCACTCCCATCAAGACTAACTAAAATTGCCGCAGTAAGTCATTTAGCGATCGCTCTTTCTGGAAACTTGTCTTCTAATGGGCGATGGCACTTGTCTCTATCACAATGATTTTATGATGTCAAACTCAGGATTAAAAAATAAAAAAGGTAGGAAGTCCTACCTTTTACCCAAAAAAAGCATTTTGTAACCAAATACCAAATTCAATATCACACACGCTTTTGACGTATCTATTGCAAACCTATGACGAGGGTGTGACGTTTAATTTGTAGCTGATTTCGCGATAACTCCCAGTTGCAACCCAGGCGGATAGCTACCTTCTTCCTTGATGCGCTTAATTTCAGCATCGGTTATCTGCAAATTTAACTTTTGTACGAGCGATCGCACAATATCTCCCCGGTCAATTACACCAGCTACAGCACCAGCCGGAGAAAGGACGGTAATTCTCGGTAACTGCTCATTTTCTAGCTTGTTAATAACCTCAGCGATCGCTGTGGATTCTGCAACGGTAGGTATTTCTGTCAGTGGACGTACTATGCTGTGTAAGGTTTCAATTTCCCATTCACTCCTTTGGGTTAAACGGAAATCGTCAATGGAAACTAGACCCCGATAACGTCCATCAGAAGCGGCAAAATAAACCTGTGAGGGATTGGTTTCTAAGAGGTATAAATCGGCAAAGGAACGTAATGTCTGGTCAGCATCAATTACGCGAAAGTCACGAGTCATTGCATCGGCTGCCACCACTTTCAGTAAGCTTTCTTGCAATGTAGTCATGTTGTCATAGGTGTTAGCGTTGCGGACAGCAAACCAACCTAACAGTGCAATCCACAAACCAAGTACTAACTCTCTAGTGACAAAATCTACAACAAATCCGAAAGCGATCGCAGCATAACCCAATATTTGCCCAGCCCTTGCAGCCCAATGTACCGCTTGAAAACGATTACCTGTGATTTGCCATAGTGCTGCTTTTAACACTTGCCCTCCATCTAGAGGTAAGCCGGGAATCAGGTTAAATAAAGCCACCACTAGGTTAATTCTCGCCAAATCTCCGACCATGACACTGAGTGGATTAGTATCATGTATTACAATAGCTATCAAACGCAGCAAGAAAAATAGGATGATACTTACCAAAGGGCCAGCGATCGCTACTTGAAAAGCTTTGAAAGGAGTTTTAGATTCTTCTTCAATGGCAGCAATCCCGCCAAACATAAATAGGGTAATTGAATTAACTCTAATACCTTGCGATCGGGCTACCAAGCTATGACCCAATTCATGCAATAGCACTGAAGCAAATAGCAGCAGTGCCATAACTATGCCAGCACTCCAAGCTATAACACTTCCCCATTCCTGATAAGCTACCCCAAAATTCAGGGTTGCCAACCCTAAAATCACAAACCATAAGGGGTCTAAAAACAGGGGAATTCCAAATAATGACCCAATTCTCCAATTTGTTTGCATTACATTGTCCCAAAACTAGATATCGCCAGTACTTTTTATACCGAAATACTATGCATATTCCTATACACATTTATATTGAGCATCAATTCGGTAGTAACAAGTGACGAAATGCTCTTATTTCTAGAATAGACAATTAATGCCTGTGAGCAAAACTCTGGAATTGGGAATTGGGCATGAGGTTAGGGTAAAGGTGAGAGGTAACAGGTGACAGGGAGTAATTAATCTATACCCTTTACCCTGTAACCTATTCCCTTCTTTACTCTCTACTCCCCCTGCCCAAAATCATTTTTAGGAGTTTTGTATTGATAGCGGGGTTACAAGTAACACCTCTGTCATCACAAAACTATAGACGACCGATGTTAGTCAGTCCTAAAACAATGCCAACGCCGATAATATGACCAAAAGCCATCGCTGCAACGAATGTTGGAATACTAATCGGCAGGATGGGGAACTTGGGGCCAACTAAGGGTTTTTCAATCCTAGTACTTAGTAAAACAATTACTAAGCTGCTGATGCTGATGATGATGCCGACTGTAGGATTCCACGCAGGTGTTGCGGGAACAGTTGCCTGAGCTGCTAGTAAAATAGATGAAATCAAGCTTTTGTCTCCTAAAATGTAAACCTACAAGATTATAAAATTACCAAGGCACAAAAGTTTTTCAGATAATTTAGAATTTGTTGATATTATTTTAAATTTGTTAAATTTTTATGCGCGTTAAGATTTGCGGCATCACTCAACCACAGCAGTCTATAGCGATCGCCTCTCTAGGCGCAACGGCACTAGGATTTATTTGTGTGCCAAACTCACCTCGTTACGTGACTACATCCCAAATTCGGGCAGCAGTGGCAGAACTCCCCGCAAATATTGACAAAATTGGGGTTTTTGCCAACGCTAGTATCGCTGAAATTAGTCAGATAGTTGTTGATTCTGGCTTGACTGGTGTGCAGTTACACGGGGATGAATTACCAGATTTTTGCTACCAATTACGTCAAGCTTTACCCAATGTCGAAATTCTTAAAGCAATGAGAATTCGTAGTCTTGAACATCTAGAGACAGCGACTGATTACACAAAATACGTAGATACTTTACTACTTGATGCTTACCATCCACAACAACTAGGTGGTACAGGCAAAACCTTAGATTGGACAATGTTAGAGCAATTTAACCCCAATTGCCCTTGGTTTTTAGCAGGAGGCTTAACAGCAGATAATATTGTGGAAGCTTTAAGTCAGGTTAGTCCTAACGGCGTTGATTTATCTAGTGGTGTAGAACGCACACCTGGAGATAAGGATTTAGATAAAGTAGCCAAGTTGTTTGAGAAATTGGGGAATAGGGAGTAGGTAGGGGGAGATGGCAACGCCAAAGGGGAAAGGGCAAGGGGCAAAGGGGAAAGGAAAGTTCCCTCCTTGTCCCTTTTTCCTACCCGAAGGGTTTTGCCCAATGTCTTATGCCCCATGCCCAATTCCCTAAAAGAATGCTGCTTGATGACGAATCAAGTCAAAAAATTCTTCGCGGGTTTTGTGTTCATCTTGGAATGCACCAACCATTGCGCTAGTGACAGTCCAAGAGCCTGGTTTCTGGACGCCCCGCATTACCATACACATGTGGCTAGCTTCCATCACAACGGCTACCCCTTGAGGTTCTAGAATAGTCTGGATTGCTTCGGCAATTTGGCGGGTTAATCTCTCCTGCACTTGCAAGCGGCGAGAATACATCTCAACAATGCGGGCCAGCTTACTCAATCCCACAACTTTTTGGTTGGGGATATAAGCAACGTGTGCTCTACCCATAAATGGCAGCATGTGGTGTTCGCACAGACTAAAGAAATTAATATCTCTAATTAGTACCATCTCGTTATGCCCTTCATCAAAGATGGCATCGTTAACGAGTTCTTCAAGGGATTGGTTGTAGCCACTGGTGAGAAACCGCATTGCCTCGGCCACTCGCTTGGGTGTTTTGAGGAGTCCTTCGCGTTCTGGGTCTTCGCCAACTCCCAATATTAGTGTCCGCACGGCGTCCTTCATCTCCTCCAGATGTTCCTCTTTTGGCGGGGACACATCCGCTTGTCGCCCGTTGTGGGTGTTGCGATCGGGTCTTGGAGTTATGGCTTCTGCCAAATCGGGAATCAGAGGTGATTGAGGGAAATTGGAACCGTTGGAACTAGCAATAGTCATGATTAAGTCTTGGTTATGGTTTAGTCATTAGTGATTCAATACTTTTCGGGTTTTGGCGAAAAGGGGAAAGGGAAAGGTTTTAATTCACCTTTCCCCCTTACCCTTTAACCTTTGCCCAGACCAAAAGAGAGATTGTTAGGCTTATCCGAAAAGTATTGATTAGTGATTGGTCATTAGTCATTTGCAAAAGACAAAGGACAAAAGACTAATTAGAGTGCGCCAGCACTGGGCATCAGGGTCAATTCATCAATCACTGCTTGTTGTGGTAAAAGAACTGTGTAGAGAATTGACTCAGCCACAATTTCCGGGGTTAACATTTTAGAACGGTCTAAGTTGATATGGACTGTTTCTGTATCCCAAAGTTCGGTATTGACTGCGCCAGGACAAATAGCTGTGACACGAATGCCGTGAGTGCGTTCTTCTTGTGCCAGGGTTTGAGAGAGGGCTATCAAACCAGCTTTGCTAACGCTGTATGCTCCCCAACCAGGAAAGGGTTGTTTGGCAGCAATTGAGGCAACGTTGATAATTGTGCCTGTGCCCCGATCGCGCATTGCAGGTAAAATTCCCACAATGCACTGAAAGACGCTGGTGAGATTCAAGTTAATTACCTGCTGCCAATCTTCTAGGGGAGTTTCGCTCAATGTGCCTGTATAGGCAAGGCCCGCATTGTTTACCAGAATGTTTATATCACCAAAGTCAAGAGCGATCGCTTGGATCTTTTCTTTGACTTCAAAGATCCGCGCCAAATCTACAGCATAAGCTTTCGCTTCCACCCCAGTATGCTCTACGGCTTCTCTTACCGCCTCCAACTTATCCAAAGAACGGCTGACTAGGGCGACATCTATTCCCGCTTTGGCAAAAGCTAAAGCCGTTGCTTTCCCAATTCCACTACTTGCCCCTGTAATCAGGGCACGTCGTTTTTGCTCAACACTCATGGTGTCTCCCAATTTTTTGGCAGTTCCCAAAACCTATTACCACCCAATTATTCACACTTCTTGGTTTAGATAGATTAAAGTAATCTAAAAATTTGATGATTTTCATTAAACAACTGCTATCATGCAGTGCAGCAATACTGGGTATATTGTAAGTTTTACCAGTGAAGACAACAAATCGTCGCCTGGAAAACCACGCCGTACACTCAAATTACATTAGCTTGATAACACAAAAGCTACTCAATCAAATTGAGTAGACTTACTAAACATGCAAATGCCTATGGCTAGATTGTTAAAAATCTTTAAGCACATAGGCAATTATAGCATTGCTGTTTTGCTAATCTATCATTATGGAGTTGCTTTAGTGGGCAACTTCTGTAAAAACACCAATTTTGCGGAATTTTTCATAGCGCAGTTGGCGGCGTTCTGGAGCGGTTAAACGATTGAGTTCGTCTAAGTTTTCTAGCAGCACTTGCTTGAGAGTGGTAGCGGCTTTTAAGGGGTCGGAATGAGCGCCACCAGTAGGTTCAGGCAGTATTTGGTCGATAATTCCCAACTTTTTCAGGTCGTGGGAAATAATTTTCAGAGCCACGGCGGCTTGGGGAGCTTTACCAGCATCTTTCCACAAAATGGCGGCACAGGCTTCGGGGGTGGCGACTGTATAAACTGAGTGTTCAAACATGAGTAGGCGATCGCCTACGCCAATACCGAGTGCGCCGCCGGAACCACCTTCACCAATGACTGTGCAGATAATTGGCACATCCAAACAGAACATTTCCCGTAAGTTATAAGCGATCGCTTCTCCTTGACCTTGGTGTTCTGCTTCTACGCCAGACCAAGCTCCCGGCGTGTCGATAAAAGTTAGTATTGGCATACTAAACTTGTTGGCGTGTTCCATCAACCGCATGGCTTTGCGATAGCCACCAGGGTAAGGCATTCCAAAGTTACGGGCAATATTGTCTTTGGTATCACGCCCTTTTTGATGACCCAACATCACCACAGGTTGCCCACTCAGACGACCAACACCACCAACTAAAGCCGGATCGTCACCACCACAGCGATCGCCATGCAATTCCATCCATTCATCACTAATGGCCTGAATGTAATCGAGAGTACTAGGGCGGCGCGGATGACGAGCGACTTGTAATCGCTGGGACGGGGATAGACTAGTGAAAATTTCCTCACGTAGTTGCATAGCGCGTGCTTCTAGTTGACGAATTTGACCAGAAACATCGACGCCATTTTCTTCTGCAAGTTGCCGAATTTGATCGATTCGGGTTGCGAGTTCTGCTAGGGGCTTTTCAAAATCTAACAGTAGCGGTTTACGCTCGGTAGTTGCCATCGTAGAGGTTATAAGTACGAGTTATAAGTTATCTATCCTTTGTCTGTTGTAAGTTGTCAGTTGTCAGTTGTCCTTTGCAAATAACAAATGACTAATGACTAAACCAGTAACGGTCTAAATCCATGTTTCACTGATACCTTACCAATCTGCTCCATTTTGTCTACGGTAATCTGATTCCGCCCCCACGAAAAGTTCGTGTATAACTTCTCAAATTCCAGCAGCATTGATTCGGCAAAACAAGCAAACAACTGGCGGGCTGGCACGTCCATATTGACGATTTTCATAATTTTCCAGTCAATATCGAGGGAATGCTCTACAATCCCACCATTTAACACATATACACCAGGATGCTGAACTTTTGTTGCTAAGTTTTTCGGATAGCCGCCATCAATCAATAAACAGGGTTGTTTCAAAGTGGTCGGGTCAATTTCTACGCCTCTGGGCATACTAGCAACCCAAACGACAATATCCGCTAAGGGTAGTGCTTCTGTCAAACCCATGATTTTTCCTCGCCCTAGTTCGCCTTGCAGTTCTTTGAGGCGTTCTTGATCGCGGGCGATTAACAAAAGTTCTTTGACATCTGTTTTCGCATCTAGCCAACGGGTAACTGCACTACCAATATCCCCAGTTGCCCCACATATAGCAACAGTTGCGTTTGATAGATCGATTCCTAGTCGTTTTGACGCTTCTTCCACCTGTTTACAAATAATGTAGGCAGTATGTGTGTTTCCTGTGGTGAACCGTTCAAACTCTAGTTTGATATTGCGGACTTGGCTAAACTGATCTAACTTAAAGTTTTCAAAAATAATTGAGGAAAATCCGCCTAAAGCTGTGATATTAATGCCATGCTTCTGTGCATGGGCCATAGCGTTGAGAATTTTTCGCGTTGCGGCTTTGATGCGGCGACTAGCTAGCATTTCCGGCAAAAAGCAAGATTCTACATACCGTCCTTCAATTTGTTGTCCAGTTACACTGGTGACAATAATGTTATCGACAATTTGGGGCGGGGCGCTGCACCAAAAGTCTAGCCCTTGATCGGCATATTCTGGGTATCCCAATTCTTGAGCTACCGATTGAGCGTGTTCTAAACTAGTCAGATGTCCAATTAGACCAAACATGTAGTGATTATTAAGCTTATGCTGTCTTGAGGCGTGGAATAATTTAAGTGGTTTATGTCCTGAGTTCTAAGTCCTGAGTTGTGAAGTTCTGAATTTAAATTTGAACTACTCAGCACTGTTGTACAGACGCGATAAATCGCGTCTCTACTCAGCACTTTTTTAAGCGGCGATGAGTCCGTAGGCTGACAAGCGCATGATATCGCGAGTCGTAAAACCTATGTTACTCAATGCTTCTCCGTATTGAATCATAAAATCTTCTACTAAAGCATCTTTTTCCATTGCCATTGTGTGAGCGTCACCTTCTACTTGGTTGAGCATTTTCCAGACTATGGGTAAATTTTGGCGATTTGCAAGTTCAAGTTCAGCTTTCGATTCTGTGAAATGTTCTTTCAGCCAAACTTCTCCAAAATTGAGGTGGCTATATTCTTCTTTTACAACTCCTTCAGTGATTTTACGGGCAAAAGCATCGGCGACGGGGATGTAAATGTTATATGCTGCGATCGCAAAACATTCGATAATCAAAGATTGAATCAACAGACAAGTGACGACCTTGCCTTCCGCCGCTGCTGTTTGGAAATTCTGATGTAGTCCAGAGAAAAATTCTTTGGCAAATGGCAAATCTGGGGTGACATCCAAATTGCGCCCACAAGCTTCAAATCCTTTCTTGTGACGGCTTTCCATTTTGGAAAGTCGAATCAATTCATCATGAGATTCGGGCAGAAGTTCGGCTAGGGTGATGTAATTTTCATGGGCTTCTTGTTCCCCCTCAATCACGATCGCATTAATCCGGCTATAAGCATCTTTGTATGTTTCGCTCTTGAAATCTAATTCTTTAAATTGGTCTGCAAGCTGCTGCATGGTTATGTTTACTCCTGTAAACTTGAATTATTTGACACCAGGATTCAATTTACCCTATGAACTGAGGGTAACAATCTCTGTGGTTTTATTTAACTTAACAAGTAGACTATGTTTATAGATTAATGGTTGCTGGGGGCAATGCTCTAGTACTAGCGAAATAAATGCTTTGCAGCTCAAGTTATGTCTAAACCAAACCCGAATGTGAAATCTGGTGATTTTTTGAGCCTAGTAATCTTACTGCTAGGGGCATTTACTGTTCTACTACCACTGTTTGTGGTCTTTCTCACCTCCTTTGCACCGACATCCGCCAGCCCAGAAAATTTGTTCAAAAATAACTGGTCTTTAGCAAATTACCGCGCTGCGTGGCAACAAGGAAAATTTTTGCTGGCGTTTGCTAATTCTACCTTGGTAGCGATCGCTGTGACGGCGTTTCAGGTTGTCACTTCTGCTTTGGCTGGTTACGCCTTAGCACGCTTGAAGTTTCGCGGACGCCAAGCACTGCTATTAGTCGTTTTAGCAACTTTAGTGATTCCCTTTCAGTTATTGGTGATTCCCATCTTTTTGGTTTTGAAGTGGGGACACCTGATAAATACATACTGGGCAATGATTTTACCTACTGCGGTTAACGGATTTGGGATTTTCTTATTACGTCAGTATTTCCAGACAATTCCGGTGGAGTTAGAGGAAGCCGCAGCTATAGATGGGGCGAACCGATTGCAAATTTTGTGGCGAGTGATGTTACCTTTAGCCCGTCCAGCTTTGGTGACGCTATTTTTATTCACCTTCATCGGCGAGTGGAATGATTTATTTAAACCTCTGGTATTTACGACACGCCCGGAATTAAGAACGGTGCAACTAGCGTTGGCTGAGTTTCAGGAGCAATTTACGAATAATTGGCCCTTGATGATGGCGGCGGTGACTATAACAACAGTTCCAGTGATAGTACTATTTCTCATTGGTCAGCGTCAGTTTATTCAGGGTATTGCCACGACGGGGATTAAAAATTAGGTTCAGGATTCAGGCGGTGAGATAAAGCTAAAAATAGTTGTAAAGGAAATCCCGCAGAAGAATATGAACTTTTATGACACTTAGCATAATCTTCGGTATCTAAACTGAAGCAATAATTATCCACTTCCCGTCAGGAACGTAAACAGTTATGAGTTCTCAACCAGTAATAGATCCTCAGATATTACAGCAGCTACAAGAAGAGATTCAGCAAAAACTGGGTGAAAGCCTACAAAACGCTGACTTACACTCAGTGCTTGAAAAGTACGGTTTCTTAGAGGATAGAGTCTTGAGAATTCATTGGCAGTGTAATCTCGACCCAAACCAACTCCAATCTAATGATGCAGTTGATGAACAAGAACCTAATTCATTATTGCCAGTAACTCCGAAAGCTTCAATACCAGAAATTGTGTTAGTAAAAAAAGCATTGTGTATCCCTTGTCCATCAACTGGTAGTCCTTTAGGCTGTAACTGCTAAATTATTTAATCTTCGGACTGCAAAGAGTTTATTCTAGTGAATGTAAAAATACTAAATTTTGTATTTATGTAGTAGTTAGGCTACAGAGATAACATCAGCGTACTAACATAACTAATCAGCAAAAAGCAGTATTTTAATAAACTCTTATTTTTTGAGCGCCAGTTTTTAATGTCTCAAAATCGAAGCAGTTATGACTGGGAATTAGCAATAGTGGGTATTTTAGTATTTGCTAGAGTACTCACTTTTGCTGATAGTTGTGCTTTCGCTCAAATTCAAAAAGATGCCACGCTGGGATCTGAAAGTTCAATCATTACACCAAAGCTAATCGATGGTCAGCCCATAGACCAGATTGATGGTGGAGCAGTTCGCAGTAATAACTTGTTCCACAGTTTTGAACATTTTTCTATTTCTGCGGGAACGACAGCCTACTTTAACAATGCAATAAATATTCAGAATATTATCAGTCGGGTAACAGGCAATTCTATTTCTAATATAGATGGCATTCTAAAAGCTAACGGCACAGCCAATGTGTTTTTAATTAATCCTAATGGTATTATTTTTGGCCCTAACGCTTCTTTAAATATCGGCGGTTCATTTGTGGCTAGTACAGCGAGTAGTTTGAATTTTGCTGATGGTACAAAATTTAGTGCTACATCTCCTCAAACTACACCTCTGCTAACAGTAAGTGTTCCTATTGGCTTACAATTTGGAGCAACTGCGGCTCCCATCCGCAATCAATCCCAAGCAAGTCCAAATAATGCAATTAATATCTTGGGAGAAGGTGTTGGTCTACAGGTGCAGCACAACAAAACCTTAGCACTAATAGGCGGTGACATAACCTTAGAGGGCGGAAATTTAACGGCAAAGGGAGGAAGAATTGAGTTAGGAAGCGTCGCTGGCAATAGTTTAGTCAGTCTCAATTCAACCAATCAAGGTTGGGCATTAGGATATGAAAATGTTCAAAATTTTCAGAACATCGAACTAACCCAGCAAACTGGGATGCCATCTACTGTAGATACCAGTGGCAAAGGTGGTGGCAATATCCACCTGCAAGGCAAAGATGTGCTGGTAACTGACGGCTCACATATATTGGCTATTACCTTGGGAGCGCAACCAGGAGGAAATTTGACAGTGAACGCTTCCCAGTCTGTAGAATTTGGACGAGCTGCATTGTTGTCTACTGGAACTTTCAACACTGGAAACTCTGGAGATATAAATATCACTACCAGAGAGTTGATTGTCAAAGATGGAGCGCAAGTCTTAATGTTCAATGTCAGTTCGGGATTGGCGGGACAATTGACCATAAACGCCTCAGATTCTGTAGATATAATCGCCGGTATCCCCGTTTCTCCCTTCCCAGATGGTAGTGATTTAGTATCCAGTGGATTATTTAGTGCAACTTATGGCGCTCAAAATGCTGGCAGCATAACAATTAATACTGGAAAGTTGCGTGTTGAAGGAGGAGCAAGAATATCAACAAGTTCTGAAGGCATACTCTACCGTTTTTCTAACCAATTTATACCAGCTACAGGAAATGGAGGAAATTTGACGGTGAACGCCTCTGAATCTGTAGAACTAATTGGAACCTCAGCAAATGGTTCTAAGCTCAGTAGCTTGTTTTCTGGCACGCAAGGGACTGGAGATGGCGGTAACTTGACTCTAACTACAGGGCGATTGACTATCAAAGATGGGGCGGCAATAACTGTAAGCAGTGAAGCTCGAAAGAATGTCAATTATCAAGGGGGCGTACCGAATTTAGGTCTAGCAGGCGAACTCAATATAAGCGCTCGTTCCATACTGCTGGATAAAGGAAAACTCACATCTAATAGTGAGTCAGGTAAGGGCGGTAACATTGCTGCACAGGTGCGGGACTTGTTACTGATGCGTCGCCACAGTCAAATCTCTACTAATGCCGGGGGTGATAAAAGTGGCGGTAATATCACCATCAATTCACCTAATGGCTTTCTTGTTGCCACTTCCTTCGAAAATAGCGATATCACTGCCAACGCCTTTTCTGGCACTGGTGGTAAAATTACAATCACCGCTAAGAATATCTTTGGATTTGTGCCACGTACTCGTGCAGAGGTAGAGAGGCTCGATCCAAAAGACATAAATCCTGATAACCTGTCAACAAGTGACATCACCGCATTTTCTCAGCAAAACCCTTCATTAACTGGCACTATACAAATCAATTCACCGGATGCTGACCCTAGTAAAGGATTAGCGGAACTACCCGTAAATTTGGTTGATGCTTCGCAGCAAATTGTTGCTGGTTGTAGTTCTGGTGGAAAAATAGGAAGGAGTTCATTTATTACTACTGGACGTGGAGGAATAGCAGCCGATCCCACACAGCCATTAATAGCTGATGATGCGGTGCTAGCAGATTGGATCGCACTTTCTCCAGAGAGTCAGAATTTTGCTGATGGTATTCAGAAAAGAGTGGTTGTTCAGGCGCACGGAAACACAGAAAAAAAACCACAGAAGGTTAATTCTGTCAATGAACCGACTCAAATTGTAGAAGCCCAAGGGTGGATTAGAGATGCGGATGGGAATGTGGTTCTGGTTGCTCAAGTACCTACAGCTACGCCTCATAACCCCTTGCTGACCGCTACATCTTGCACTGCTAATTAAAATTTGAGATTGTTGTAACTTTTGTTGGTGCGTTGGCGTAGCCCGCACTTCGGCTGCGCTCAGTGACCGTCGTAGACATCGCTCTTTTTACTCAATGTAGGGTCAAGGTGCGATCGCACCTTCTACTAAACTTGGCTATGGGTATTTTGGCGTAGCCCGCACTTCTCTACGAGACGCTCCGCGTAGCTTGCTTCCACGAAGTGGTACGGCTGCGCGGAAATCGAGCGACTTGCACTGAGCGGCGTCGAAGTGAGTCGAGATTCAGTGACCGTCTTAGATATCGCTTCTGCAACCTTTATTATCTCATTACCCCCGTGAACAGTTATAGGCTTATCCAAACCGTAAGCAGAGTATGACAGCTAAAGAGGTATCAATTACTCAATCTTCTTAAGTGTTCAACGATTCAGTATCTAGATTCATCAATGCTTTAAAGAAATCCGGCAGAAATATATGAAGTTTTGTAACACAATGCGTAATTATAACTAGTCAAGTTGAATTCATAATTATCGGAGTTCACAAGAGCGTTAGAAACTTAATGCTTTTGTACCACTCTAAACTCTGTATTATTGGTTCCTTCGTTGCCAAACTGTACTAATCAAACTCACGTTAATTTAGTACATCACAAGATAATTTCACACATCTACCACTCTACAAGGAGAGCAAAATTTATGAATTCTCAAAACACACAACAAAAGAAAAATAGTCAGAGCTTGAATAACTCTGAATTTAGGGGTGCAAGTCAAAATGATGGAGTATCAGTAGATAATTCTCAGGGTTTCCAAAGTAGTGTAGACGTTAATAAAACTGAATTGAATGATGTTACTGAAGAGAAAGAGGTTCAGGATTTTGCCGAAGGAATCCTACCTAGTAATAAGGAGCTAAAGACTTGTGGTTGGTATAATGGTGATTATGTATGTACTAAGCCTTAACAGTATTCTCAAATTAATTACTATCATCTCAATTTATTGAGAATAAAGGTAAGAGCGTCATTTTTAATTGTGTGAAATACAGTTTTTTAGTAGGGGCACAAAAGTGTTGTGCCTTACCACATATTGTTTGCAAATGATAAGTGCTATAAACTTTGGTAAAGAGCGAAACGCAAATTATCGATTCCATTCCGATGTCGTTTAAAGTTATCGGATTCACGTTAATACAGGTTTAGCGTCACTATTGTTCAGCAATTAATATTTTTTTAAAGCAGTACAATATCAAGTATGAGTAATCTGTGGGTCTGGTTTAAAAGTCTAGGATTTGCAGTATGTGGTGCAATAGCTTTCTGCGGAAACTCTGCTATTGCCCAAATTACCCCGGATGGTACTCTACCTACTAATTCTCAGGTTACACCACAGGGTAATATCACAATTATTCAAGGTGGAACTAGAGCAGGAAACAATCTGTTCCATAGTTTTGAGCAATTTTCTATACCGACAGGGATTACGGCTGACTTTCAAAATCCTACGGATATTCAAAATATTATTAGCCGAGTAACTGGTAAGTCTATTTCTAATATTGATGGCATCCTAAAAGTAGGCACAGCTAACCTATTTCTGATTAATCCCAACGGGATTATTTTTGGACCCAATGCTTCCTTAAACATTGGTGGTTCGTTTATAGCTAGTACCGCAACTAGTTTAAACTTTGCTGATGGTACTAAGTTTAGTACCACAGACCCCCGAAGTACACCCCTGCTCACACTAACTGTACCTATTGGCCTACAATTCGGAACCACTGCGGCTCCCATCCGTAATCAATCTCAAGCAAGACCAAATGGTGTAACTACCGTCTTTAATGAATCCGTTGGTTTACAGGTGCTGCCAGATAGAACCTTGGCACTTGTAGGCGGTGATATAACGCTGGAGGGTGGAAATTTAACAGCACCATCGGGAAGAATTGAGCTAGGAAGTGTTGCTGGCAATAGCCTAGTCAAACTATACCCAACTAACCAAGGTTGGGTCTTAGGATATGAAAATGTCCAGAATTTTCGGAATATTCAACTAATAGAGCGAAATCTTAGTGGTTCTGAAATTGGGTCTATTGTAGACGGTAGTAGCAAAGATAGCGGTGGAAGTATTCAGGTGCAGGGCGACTCTGTGGAACTGATTGGCCCTCGTGTGCGTTTAAGAAGCCAAACTATGGGTGTGGGAGATGGTGGAGACTTAACGATTACTGCCAGAAAATTAATCATTCGGGATGGCACACAAGTATCCACTGTTACTATAGGCAAGGGTAATGGAGGAAATTTGACTGTGAACGCCTCTGAGTCACTAGAGGTGATTGGTGGTAACTTTTCCTCTCCTGATTTGGATCGACCTAGTATATTATCTACTTCAACTGGGGCAGACGGAAAGGCAGGTGACATGACGCTCAACACTGGAAAGTTAATTATTCAAGATGGGGCAAGAGTAACAACAGAATCCAATGGACAGTTCGAGTTCAGTGAAGGCTCGTTTAAATTCTTACCGGCTACAGGAAAAGCAGGCGATCTAAATGTAACTGCTGACTCCATACTTCTGGACAATCAAGGAAGTATCACATCTAATAGTGAATTAGGTCGGGGCGGTAATATTTCGCTACATCTGCGGGACTTATTACTGATGCGGCGCGAAAGTAAAATAACCACTAACGCCAACGGTAATGGAGATGGCGGTCATATTACCATCAATGCACCAAATGGCTTCCTTGTCGCCAGTCCCTTAGAAAATAACGATATCACCGCCAACGGCTTCTCTGGCTCTGGTGGTAAAATCACAATCACTGCTAAGAACATCTTTGGTTTTGTACCCCGCACAGGTGCAGACGTAGAGAAGCTTGACCCAGAAGAAAAAGACCCGAATAATCTTCAAACAAATGACATCACGGCATTTTCTCAGCAAAACCCTTCATTAAATGGCACTGTACAAATCAACTCACCAGATGCTGACCCCAGTAAAGGATTAGCAGAATTGCCCGTAAATCTGGTTGATGCTTCGCGGCAAATTGTTGCTAGTTGTAGTTCTGGTGGAAAAATAGCAAGAAGTTCATTTATTACCACTGGACGTGGAGGACTAGTAGCCGATCCCACACAGCCATTGATAGCTGATGATGCGGTGCTGGCAGATTGGATCGCTCTCCCTCTAGAGAGTCAGAATCGTGGTGGTGGTATTCAGAAAAGAGCCGTTGTTCAGGCGCACGGAAACACAGAAGGAAAATCACAGAAATTTAATTCTGTCAATGAACCGACTCAAATTGTAGAAGCCCAAGGGTGGGTTAGAGATGCCGATGGTAATGTGGTTTTGGTTGCTCAAGTACCCACTGCGTCACCTCATAACTCGTCACTCACGGCTACATCTTGCGCTGCTCATTAGAAATCAACTTTGTTGACTGCTCTTACTAAGAGTTCCTCGTAGTCAAATCATCTGTGGGTGCGTTGGCGTAGTCCACCGTTTGCGTGGCGTTCCGCAAGAAGTATAAAAGTGAAACTGGATAAACTTTTGTAAAAAGCAAAATGTAGATTTATAATTTTACTATTATCCCTCTTTTGTCACTCTGGGGAAATAAAAATTGGAGCTAAATGATGAAACCTAGATTTAGTGGGAAGATTAGCGATCGCAAGCTAATAGAAACCTTCAAACAAGGCTCTACAATTAAAATCCTATCTGAGCAAGGGTTACAAATTATTCTCTGCCGAAAGTGACAAAAGAGGGATTATACTACCTTAAGACTGCTAAAGCTTCCCTGCTGTACAGCAAATGTCAACTTTTTGAAAAAGGTGAAATATCACAGTATGAGTAATCTTTATAGTTGGGCTAAAGTTATGGGACTTGCAATAAGTAGTGCAATAGCTTTTTCTGAAAACTCTGCTATTGCTCAAATTAACCTGAATAATAATTTAACTGCTAAATATCTATCTAGTGATACTGCCGAGGGTTTGCAAGCCAAAAAATCTTTGTTAAGGAGTGAAGACCTGAATAAGTCTGAGGTGAGTGATGCGCTCGAAAACTACAATATAGAAGACAATTCGCTAGATTTACATAATAGTATCGACTCAAATACAAATGAATTTAATGATGCTGTTGGTAAGCAAGAAATTAAGGATTTGGCAGGAATAATTCAATCTAAAAAACTTGCGGGCATAACTTGCGGAATTGATTATAATACAGGTCAGTTAGTATGTAAAAATAATCCTTAATATTATTGTCAATTTTATGTGAGTCATCTCAACTTATTAAAAATTACAGATTTTTTCTAGTGTACAACAATGTTGTATACTGCTGCGTTTTATTTGTTGGTAAAGAGCAAAATACAAATTCTCAATTTCAATGTAGTTTACTTAATATAAGTGCAGCGTCACCATTGTTCAGTAACTGTTAATTCCTTAGAGGAGTTTGTTATATACAAGTACTCTTTATAACTCCTTGCTCGCCGCTACATCTTGCGCTGCTCATTAGACGTAAGTTCGACAAACCTCTCCATACGTTGAACTAAAGTTCAAGCCTGTTCCTTTTTGAGTTTGAGAGGGACAGGTTTTGCTTAGTAAAACCTTTTAGAGGTCTTGTCTTAAGTTGTTTTAGGATGAACGCAATCAGCAGTTGTTTTAGGATGAACGCAATCAGCAATTGTGTAGGCGTAGCCAGCCTTCTCTACGAGACTCTCCGCGAACGGCATCGCCGATATAGCAAATGCGATATTGCCTATTTTCTAACTCGTTTCCTGAATTTGCAAACGTACAGTGTGTTCAGTCGCACCACTAAGTTGTAATTCCATGATTTCACCACCTAGAGGTTCCAAGCAAGTGAGGAGCGATCGCAAGTTGGGTGTACTTGCGCCAGTATCTACATATAATCGATCTGCTAAATTACCGATGCGTTTCCAAGTCATGTACAATTTAGCGATCGTTTGTTCAATTTGCGATGCTTGATTTACCAAATCAGCAGCAATACTCAAACAGCCGACTCTTTGCGCTTCTTCTAAGGCTGTTTCAATATCAATATTTTCCTGCGTTAGCGCCTGAACTTGAGCCGCTCCTTTGAGATATTTCGCCAAGTTACGCGCTTCGCTAGTTACCTGTTTCAGGGTATCCACATCAGGATTAGCAGCAATTTCCTTTTGGATAAACTTTTGATGCGATTCTGGCAGTTTTTCCATTTCCTTCACCAGAGGGGCGATGTAGCGCGGGGGAAGGGTGTTATCTGCGGCTTTTTCTTTAACTGCTTCGGGTAATAAATCTGAGGACATAGCTGTCCATTCATCATTGAGTTGACGCACTTCCCGCCTAGTGATGCGATCGCCTTTTTGGGCGGCTTCACTCACCATCTGTTGCACTTCTGGGGATGCTTTGGAGGTTTCGACAAATGCCCGTTTGCTGAAGTTGTTCACAGATCCGGGGTCAAGTTTACCGTCTTCGATGAGAGTATCGGCACTATTCGCCAGTTGAATCCAAGAGTATGCTTGACTTTTGCTGATTTCCCGCTCTTTTAGCCATCGGAGAAAGCCAGTACCGCGTCCGTCACCGCCCACTTTTTCTCTGTCGCGGATCGCCCGTAAAATCCGCCCCCGCCAGATTTCCGTTTGCAAATCAAAGCGATCGCATACCTGCCAAGCTATTTCTAGCTGCTGTTGAAAATCTGACTCTAGAATCTGTTCATCTTCTGGATCGGGCAGTTCAAAGCTGATATCGGCTGGCTGTAGTAAAGCAGCAGCAAGGTCGTTGATGGAGTCGGTATCTTGCACGATTGATGACTAACGAGTGGATGCGATCGGCTTATTATGCCACAATCTGTGGACTCTCACTTAAGGGGGAGTACGGTATCTTGAGCGACAACAAATATAGTAGTAAGGGGTAAACCATACCAATTCAAAATTCAAAATTCAAAATTCAAAATTAAGAAAGCTAGACAGAATAAAGGTTTGGGAGTATGTATTTGTCGCATTCTTTTTTCAAATTGGTATCACCTTTGTAAAGTCTTTAATTAATCAGAGACAATAAAAATAAAACGATGAACCAGGTAGACTACCTCCGAATTAGCTTAATCGATCGCTGCAATTTTCGTTGCCAGTACTGTATGCCTGAGGGAGTAGAACTGGACTATATTCTCAAGCAACAGCTGTTAACTGATGAAGAATTACTCACCTTAATTCAAGAAGTATTTATTCCAGTAGGCTTTAATCGATTTCGTTTAACTGGGGGTGAACCCTTATTGCGTCCGCGTGTGGTGGATTTGGTAGGTGCGATCGCAACTCTCCCCCAAACTCAAGACCTCTCAATGACCACCAACGGTTTTTTGCTGGCTCCGATGGCACAAAACCTCTACAATGCTGGTCTGCGACGAATTAATATTAGTCTGGACTCTCTCGATCCCGAAATTTTTGACCAAATTATCGGTAATCAAGGGCGTTCTCGTTGGCAACAAGTTTGGCAGGGGATTCAAGCTGCCCATCAAGTTGGATTCGACCCCCTGAAGCTGAATGTGGTGGTGATTCCTGGCGTTAATGACCACGAAGTTCTCGATTTAGCCGCCCTGACAATTGATAAACAGTGGCACGTTCGATTTATTGAATTTATGCCCATTGGTAATGTGCATTTGTTTGGCGATCGCGGTTGGGTATCTTCAGCCGAGTTACGAGAATCTATTCGCGATCGCTGGGGCTTGACAGAATCTCAAGTTCGTGGTGCTGGCCCTGCTGATGTCTTTCAAATTCCCGGTGCGAAGGGAACACTAGGATTTATTAGTCAGATGTCGGAATGTTTTTGCGATCGTTGTAACCGGATGCGCCTGAGTGCCGATGGCTGGCTGCGTCCCTGTTTATTAAATGAAACTGGTCAAATAGATTTAAAAACTGCTCTGCGTTCTGGCACTAGTACCGCCCAATTACAAGAGCAGGTGAGTAGTTTACTAGCAATCAAGCCAGAAATTAACTTTAAAGAGCGCGATTCTGGTAATAAGGGTATATACACACGCACGATGTCGCAAATTGGCGGATAGTCATTGTTTATACTGAATCAAAGGCTAAAAATCTCCAATTTGCTGCAAACTACAAAATACTTGGCCAGGATAGAGTCAGTAGCATGATTAAATTACTTGACCAAAACAAAAGTAGCAGCCACAAGACACTACTAATTATCCTGAAGTTCCCTCGCTCGACGAAATCAGTACTTTTGATGAATTGCTGCTCGTGCCAAAGTTGCCAAACTCGAAATGCAGTGTAAAGTGTACCAATAATTACTACTAAGCTTGGCAACCAAATACTGATTATTTGTTCTGTGACAATTTGGATAATAATAACTAGCAAATAGAAGCCAAAGATTTTGCGAATTTCAGGATACTTAAACCAAATAACAAACGTAATTGTAGGAAGAATAAGCCCAATAGCGATCGCTAACAAGATCCAGACTCGAATAAATCTCAGTCCAGCATCGCTATAGTTAATCATTTGACTAATTGGTAAGATTCCAATTGAGGTTAGCCAACCCACAAGTATTACTACTAGAGTTGCCAGTACTATAAAGAGGAATGTCGTTTTCCAAGTCATTAATTGTTTACTCCACTAAGCAATTGAGCTTCAAAGTTCAACTAACCGAGGTTAGAGTTGGACTTTAGACAAAAGAGTTAATAGCTTTTATTTAATCTCTGCCTACTGATGGTGTTACTCTGCCATTCTCCCAAGATATTGTAGTGCCATTCAGTCAGCAAAGATTAAAAATAATAATTTGAGTGAACGCTTTAAATTGAATCATTTTTAGCAATAAGCAATAGAAGAGAAATTGCTAACACACGATTTATCCTGTGGTCAAAAGTGTGAAAGTAATAGATGGTTTTATAGTGAGATATTCACTCTAAATAGCCGACCTCAAAGGAAAAATAAGGGATGTGTTTGAGAGGATGTTTTAAAAGTCCTTTTGTCGGTATCAAAAAGTTCTAGATCCTCATAAATCCTTTTTAAAAAGGAGGACTTTGATTCCGATTCTTCCTTTTTTAGGGGGGGTTAGGGGGGATCAATAAGTGCCTAAAATCACAGCTAAATACTTTTAAAACAACCTCTGAACACAGACCCTCACACTTTTTATTTTTAATTAAAAATAAAAAGTGTGAACAGAGGTTTTGTTTCTTCTGCTCACACTTTGGGACTTGCCCTTTGCAAATAACTAAGGACAAATGACTATTACGCTTGTCGTGAGTAGTATTCCACCACAAGTAGTTCATTAACTTGTAGTGCCACCCATTCGCGCTCAATAACGCTGTTGACTCTACCAACCAACTTATTTTTGTCAAACTCCAAATGACTGGGGAGGTTAGCCAAACCGGGATATTGCAAGTTAGCTTCCACCAACTTGCGTGATTGTGCCCGATCTCTGACCGCAATTACTTCTCCAGGACGGCATTGATAACTGGCAATATTCACCACACGACCGTTAACAGTTACATGACCGTGATTTACCAGTTGACGAGCTGCTGGAATAGTCGGGGCTATACCCAAGCGGAAAACGGTATTATCCAAGCGCATTTCTAGCAATTGCAGCAGCACTTGTCCGGTAGAACCGGTAACACGTCTAGCTTTCCGCACATAACGGAGCAATTGCTTTTCAGTCAAACCGTAGTTGAAGCGGAGCTTTTGCTTTTCCTCTAGACGGATAGCATACTCAGAGCGCTTCTTGCGGTTCTGACCATGCTGCCCTGGTGGGTAAGCGCGTCTGGCGCTTTTACGAGTTAATCCTGGTAAGTCGCCCAAGCGGCGGACAATTCTGAGGCGGGGCCCTCTATATCGGGACATGAGTTTCCTTAATCTAATCCTGTTTAAACTTTACCCAAACATTCCATTTTGACATTCCACTGATGATTAATCAGCAGATTCTTGGTTTTTTGAAGGTGCTTGCTTTGGTATGACGAATCCTACCAATGTAGAAGCATCTCCTTTACGCCAGTTGCTTTAAGTCGGTTGAGCCGACACACTAGCTTCCAAGCCTGAATTCCGACGTGCCCCGCCGTACTACTGCCAATAAGTTTTTTGTGTTTATTTAGTTTCGTAGGCTACTCAATCATCAGATTGGTTTACGCAGTATTTTGACTCTGAAATACTTTTTACGTTACCTACTTATCTTTCAAACAGTTATATTAACACAATTTCCGACATAATTAATTGTGTCTATACTTGCTACTGCTGAAATTCTTTAATTGCAGAGGATTTTTAAAATATTTGAGTTAGCATAACCTTGGGTGTTTGGAGAATGGCAATGTTAATGAGCAATAAAGCGGTTAATAGAGGTAAGAACAAACAAGCCAGTTCCACCTCCAGGATTTTAACAGTACCAGTTTTGGCTATAGCTGGATGCTTGGCAACGATCTTACCAAATACAGCGATCGCTGCTTCCTACAACAACGATTATAGTGTCTGTGCAGGTCGCCTTCTAAAAGTGGGTGTAACGGCACAAGCTGCTTCACAAGGTTGTGCAGCAGCACTGCGTCCAAGGGATTTGGCTGCTTGCGTGGTTAAAATTGATAAGGAAACCCAAATTGCCGCGATAGATGCGCTTTCTTCTTGTGGGAGGGCCCGGCGTCCTGAGGAGTTAGCTACCTGTGTAGTTGGGGTCAGTTTAAGTACTAAGGAAGAAGCTAATCCGGCAGTTCTAGATTATTGTGGACGTAGTTTGTTACCCGTGCGTTTTGGTCAGTGTGTGGTTGGCTTGCGTAGTCAAGTCGACTTTCCCGCTACTCAAGCGCTAGATACTTGTATCAGTGCTGATGATAGTGTTGTTGGCGCTTCATCTTCGTCTACACCACCAACTATAATTCCTACCGGATCAAGCCCAAGTATCGAAACTACCCCATTTCCAACGCAACAGATTGTTCCAACGCAACCGATTGTTCCAACGCAACCAGTTATTCCAACGCAACCAGGCACGACGAATTAATTACAGTTCTTTGTAAGTGACTGAGAATATAGGTTGATTAGTAGGGTGGGCATCGTAATACCCACCCTATTATGATTTTGAGCAACAATATTTTATTTTTTATAAGAATTAGGAAATCATGAGTCAGAATTGCTGCATGAATTCTGTACGAGTAGTTGATAGCCCAATACGCTTGGGTTAAGCAAATTTATCTGTTAAGGCAGGCTGTTCTTGAGCAGGGGAGGCTTCGGGAGCAGGGGAAGCAGGGGAGGCAGGGGGAGGAATACTACATATAATTGCAAAATGGTATGACTATTAACTACGGTTTCTAAATACTTACAATACAAAAGTCACAAGCAATTTTGTGACTTTTGTACTACTAGTGCAGTGTTACAGTGTAAATATAGCAACCATCCCCCTACTATTAAGTAAGGGACATCAGTGAAAAGCTTAATTTATAAGCTTTTTGACTTTTGTGTAACCCTACTAGTCTTCTCTTTCGCCAAAAACCGTTTGTAAAATCACTGGAATACCACCGTCTCGGTGATATTTATCTGCCCAGGCACGGATAACTTCATCTAATTCTTCCATCGCCTGCTCTATTTTCTCTGGAAGGATATCAAGTTCTTCCAGCAAGCGCATAGCATTTCGTCGCCGTTCTGCCCAATTTTTCATCATGCGGAAATATCGAGCGGTATCTTCCACCATGATATAAGTACGTTCTTGATCGTCTGCTGGTGCATAAAAAGGACGAGTAAGAGCGTAAAAGGGCATTCCCCACGGAGAATCGATGCGTGTTACTGTTCCTGAGTAGAGTAGACGGCGCTTGATATGCTCACCCAAAGCTTCACTCAAAGGCATTTGGTGTTCGGGTGGCAAGTCTTCTTGCGATCGCCTGTGTAAAAACTCGATCAAATCCAGAAACTCAAAGGAGCTAACTAACTGGGCATCAGGTAGATTACTTGGTAGTTTCTGCTCTATTTGTCTTTTTTCTTCGCTTGTTAGACTACTACCAGGAACACGCGATCGCCCTGGTTGCCAAGGATATTTTTCTAGCCAGACATAAGGCAATTGAATTAAATAGCGAGGTTCCTGAGAACCTAGCATTTTTAACAGTTTGCCTTCTGTTAATGCCTGTCTGACTTCTTCTACAATAATTTTTACTCGTTTCGGCTCCAAGTGGTGCAAATGCCCTGTCATTCGCAGGTTTTGTCCCTGTTCTAGATAGGTCATGTAAATTGCACACTTTGCTGCTGTTGCGGCTGCGTCTAAAAATGCCCCATGCCTGTGCCCACTCGTCCGCATGGCACTAAAAGCCAGATAAAGCATGATCTGATCCATCGCACTGGGGTCAAGACGTTTGATCAGATCTATGTCGTTACTCATATTACAGACAATTGAATAGCACGTTTACAAAATTTTAATCGAGTGAGAATAGGTAGTATACACCTGGCTGAAAATTGTCTTTACTTCAAACTATATTAGTATGCGATAACGATGAGATCGGTGGTAGCACAAACTACCATTTTCGCATATTTTCTGGTACGAAAGCAGATTCAGTGGTTGTGACAATAACTGTCTCTGCATCTAACCGGAAAATTACAGACATCACCAAGTTCAGCTTAATGGCGGTTTATTTCCCAAAAGTCAATTATGTTGCAATTAATCTCCAAAGCTTTTCAGTTTTCTGGTTTTTTTCATTTTTCAAGAGCAACAACATCAAGCTAATTACACCTAATTATGGCACTATGCCGACTCGGAGTAAAAACTAGTTTGCGCGGTTCGTCTGGGATATCTGTTACTAGAAAAAGATGGTTTTTTTCAGCTTTGGCGAATTATTTGTAGTACATAGATGACTAGAAATAATTGGGAGTGGTCTTAAAACAAATCGCTTACCAGGTGTAGCCACATTTAGAAGTTAAACAACACGGCTAGTTGTGAAGTATCATTCCGTTCACAACCTCCAGTGATGTCTTGGCAGTATCAGCCGTTGGCTTGAGGGAAAATAGTAGACATCAAGTAGAGCAAATAATTCCAATTTCAAAATACCTGTTGTTGTTCAAATATTGTTCCTCATCATATCACTATTTTTTGCTTTTTAAATAAAAATATGTGTTTTAAAGTTTATAAATGATGGAGTTTAAATAATTTACATTCTGCTTAAATCAACGTTTGATGATATTTCTATTTTGACTCCTAAATTCAATCTTATTTATCTTTTGGCGTTGATAATTTGACACGGAAAACCGCGATTAATTTCGATTAAATTACGTATTTACAAGCCTTTAATAATCATGCTAATAACTACAAAATTAGTTAATAGCTATACATATAATAAAACATATTGGGTTCCATCCGATGATTATTTAGAGATTTTTCCTCCATAAATTTATATTTTTTTCATGAAAGAATTTTAAAATTTCATGATTTAACTAATTCATTGGCTACTTTCAAGTATGTTTTTACCTCGCTGCTTTCTCTATTTGAGAGACTTGAATTACGTAGATAGTTTGTTGCTATAAAAGCAGGATAATCAGCAGCAAGCTACGATATCAGCTTCTTGCTCTTGGTATTTGGGCGATACCCACGGCGGGCGGTTCCTGAGCGCAGCCGTTCGCGCAGCGTCTCCGATAGGAGAAGGGCTACGCCTACGCAGACTAAGTTGACTAGGATAAAACGACAGAAATAAACATACCATTTTACAAAACACAATAAGTAAGTGGGTGTGAATAATTAAAGATTTGTAGTGACTTAACGCTGTTTTGGGGGCTTCCCCTATGAGCGACTAATAAATCGGAAGGATAAAGGCTTTAGCCATCACTACAAGGCAATTTGATGAGTTTTACATTGCTTAACATAAGTTAGTTTATTCTTGCCCACCTACTTAGTATCCTACACTGAAAAAACAGGCAGTCTGTCCGTTTAATGTCAACAAAGAGACTATATTATCAATAAGCTCTAAAATGTGCTGCAATGGTCTTAACTCCTTGGGAATCTTCTCTCTGAGCCAGTACTCGTGCTCAATTGCTGGAGTCAGTACTACTCATATTGCTTACATATACGTGTTTTCCCTAGCTGTATCAGGCTAAATCCCTAAAAATATATTACAAGTCGACTTATTCTGATTACTGCTTGCCGATCTATTAAGTGTTATCTGCACCTATAGCAATGTTTGGGTTAAACCTTTTTTTTCTTCCCCTACTTCCCCTGCTTCCCCTGCTCCCCCTGCCTGCCTTGACAGATAAATTTCCTTAACTGAACTGTATTGGTATTGGCAGGTATACAGCATTCTGAAATCATTCCTAAAAATTTAAATCCCCGACTCCTTTAAGAAGTCGGGGATCTTGTTTGTTACAGATGATTTAGAGAAGTTACAAGGAGGTGCATTAGCGTCAGGATTGATGCTGAGAGTGATGGGAACTAATTTACTCCCCATCACTCTTAAGCTGATTAAACTCGCCATTTAATTCGTGGGACTTGAGGGTTTAACCTGATTTCGCATTGTTTCAAAGCTGAAAGCGGCCGCACCAAAGGTTACAAATAACACTCCCATAATTTGCACAATATCCAAATTTTCTTGAATGATTAATCCAGCGAAAATCACGGTTAAAACTGGGATGCTACCACCGATGAGCGCCGATCGCGAGGCACCTAGTTTACTAATACCAACATTGTTGAGCAAATAGCCAGCAAGAGTCAGCACACCCAAAATAAACGCGCTTAAAACTAGTTCCAGCATTTTCGAGGGATCAACTACTACCAAGTTCCAACTGCTGGGCAAAGGTAGCATCAAGCAGATAAAGCTCAACAACAACATGGTAGCGAAGTTAATTAAAGTAAAAGTCACGGGATGCAGTTTGCTAGCACAGACTCGCGTCAGAATTATGTAGGCAGCAAAAGCCACACCCGAAAGAATGGCGGTGCTGCTTCCCATCGAAGTATTACCGATCCCGATGCTGGGAGAACCGGCTAAAACCAACAATTCACCGCAGCAAATTGCAGCGATCGCCGCAATGCGGAATAGAGTGGGGCGATCGCGAAACAGAAACCACGACAATAAACCACTAACCATTGGATAGATAAAGAACAGGGCGATCGCCATTCCCGTTGTGACTTGAGCGATCGCAATGTAGATTAGCACCTGAGACAAAAACAAAAAGCACCCACTCACAATGGACAACACCAAAATCTGTTTGGTAGATGCATTGGTAGGTGTGGGATTTCCTCGAACTGAAGCTGCCAAATTTTCCAAGTCTTGCCAGAGTCTTGGGTGCAATATAGGAGACAATAATACCATCAGTGGTACTACTACCATAAACCTGAGCGTTAAAATTAATAGAGTATTGCCCAAAGTCGGCGGTAATAACTGCTCTACATCTAATACTCCGAAAATCTGGGAACCTTCGTGGAAAATTACCTTGATGGCCACGTTGTAAAGCGACGATACCACTGCCGATAAGACAATCAACAAGAAACCGATTTGGAGTGTTGATAAGCCAGAGGAATTAGGCGATCGCGATTGTAGGGGTTTTGCTTCCGGTAGTGGTTCTAGCGCAGTGGTTGATGAGGATTGAGCTTTCTTCTGCGATCCGTTCTTGCGAAGAACAGAAATTGGTTCAGTAGTATTTAGCCTGAGAGAAGGCCGGATTACTCTCGGCTGTGGTAAAGATGCAGTCAGAGGCTCTGGTGGCGTTTCGTTTTCCGGCAATTCCTGATTGAGGACAGAAATTGGTTCGCTAGCATTGTCCTTTGATGGCGGAACTACAGTCCCAGTAGGTTCTGATGTCGTTTCCCTTGGCGACAAATCCTTATTGGAGAGAGAAATTGGGTTCGCGGCGTTTTCTCTAACAACGGTTGGTTCTGAAGTTGTTTCCTTTTCTGACAAGTCATTGCTAGGGATAGAAATCGGGTTCGCGGTATTTTCTCTAACAATGGGAGGCTCTGATGTTATTTCTCTTTCCAACAAGTCTTTGATGGAGACAGAAATTGTGTTCGCGGCGTTTTCTTTAACAACGGGAGGCTCTAATGTGGTTTCTCTTTCTTCTAAAAATTGATTCGGGATCGCGGAAATTGGCTCAGAGGAATTTCTTACTACTTCACTAAAGGTTGGCGGGGATGTCTCAGAAGAATTGTTTTTTTCTGGCTCCGTAAACTGCAAAACAGTAGCTGTACCTGCTGTTGCTGGCTTACGTGAAGTTTCTTCTATAGTTTTTTCTAGTTCTCCATGCAGACGATTGACAAACTCTGTCAGAATCGTTTCCCCTTGCTGCTGCTGGCTGTACATCCGTGACAACTGTTGGGAAAGATTACTTTGATAGTTTTTCAGTTCTTGTTGTAGTGAATTAAAAGTAACAGTAACGGTGTCATCCAGACTGTCAAACATGTGTTCAACTTTTTCATTGATTTCACCTACTACATTGCTGCTCACTTCAGCAGACTTCAGCGCAGCTTGTTCGTAAGATTTGCCCTCTTGGTTTTGATTAGCTAAAGTTGCCAGAGAGGATTGCAGTTGTGAAGATATATGCTTTGCCAGAACTTCTGCCAGTTGCCGAATTAATACTTGCTGCTCGGTGATTTGGCGCACTTGTTGTAAATGCTCTTTTTCCTCTACCAAGCTTTGAATCTCATCAGATAACCGATTTTTTTCTGACTGAAGCCGCTTTACGTCTTCCTGTAAGCCTCTGAGGACATTCTGCTGAAGATTTTCTAAGTCTTCAACTACAGCCCAAAGCGCATTTTCTGCTGCTCTAGATAGCTCGCCTCTGACTCTTGGGTTTTCTGGTTGCTTCTCGAATCGCCCCATTAGCTTCTAACCTCTAACACCTTGACGATAAAGCTGCTTCCGGTACACTTTATTGGCGGTCATCCTAATTTCCTGTATTTTGTCAGATAAATTAAAAATTTTAACAGCACTTCCGCATTTCAACGTAATTCTGTCATACTAGACACAGGTTGGCAAAGTATCAAGTTTGCCCCACGGTGGAGTTAACCGTGTTCTCTTCATCATTGACAAGTATTTGACCATTGGATTTTGGATTTATCGCCACACCCGGAAGTCGCTTGAACTAAGACTTTTTTGTTTTTGGTCAGTTTAATTTTCATAAATTATTTGCCAATGAGATTTTTACTTTTAAATAAATCTCACTCCAAATGAATATTTATTGTTTTGCTGCCAATAATACTTGTCAAAGACTTGCAGATGCGTGTGATATTGCCACAAAATTGTCTAACTTACGAAAGTAGCTGTAAATTTGTCTGGAATGTAACTTGTGTGACAGTTTATATCTCTAAATGGAGATTAAAGTATCTTTCTGTGGAAATTCAAAGTTACGCTATCCCCTGCACAACATTCTAATGAATGAGCAGCAATTCTGCAAAAGCACGCTTTTTTGGCGTTGTTGCAGTCTGGGTTTTGTTTTGAGTAAATTCCAGTAAAGTAATAAGTTAGGAAAATATTAATAATTCTTAGAAGAATAAAATTTGGGCAATACTGAATATGGCAGCGCTAAGGGCAGCACTGACGGGGATTGTAATTAACCATGCGGCGGCAATACCTTTTAGTGTTTGAAACTTAATCGATTTGAAATTTTGCACTAGTCCAATACCAACTACACCACCGATGAGAGCGTGGGAGGTGGATACTGGTAAACCTAGCCGAGAGGCGATGAGGATGGTGGTAGCAGTAGCTAGTTCGGCACAAAATCCACTACTAGGTTGCAAAGCAATAATGTTTTCGCCAATAGTGGCGATGACTTTTTTTCCCCAGACAGCTAAACCACCAACAATACCAGCACCACCAAGAATTAAAATCCAAAGTGGGATAGTTATACCATCAGTAGGTACGCTACCAGTGCGATTGATGTAAACGATCGCAGCTAAAGGAGCAATTGCATTTCCCACATCATTAGAACCGTGAGCAAAGGCGACAAAGCAAGCACTTAGTAGTTGAAATCGACCGAATAATCTTTCCACGGGATTAGGGAGTATTTCTCCCTTGTCTCCCAAATCTCCCAATTGTCGCCAACTAATGATTGTGAGTCCAACGGCTGCGATTGCACCTGTTAAAAGCGGGATGTCGTAAGCAGGGATTGTAAAACCAAGCTCAATTACAAAATTGGTTAGCGGTTCTGTGAGTGATGGTAAGACAATCACGCCGAAGACACCTAGCAGCAGAGTACTCAACCAGGGAATCCATTCTTGTAACTGCACTACTTGATTGGGTTGATCCAAAATCCAGTGCTTGATTTGACTGTAAAATAAAGCAGCGATCGCACCACTAATTAACGGCGTTAAAATCCAGCCAATGGTAATCAAGCCAATTGATGACCAATCAATTGCATTTACTCCTAAAGCTACCCAACTAAATCCAGCGATCGCACCAACAACTGCATGAGAAGATGACACTGGTAAACCGCGTGATGTGGCAATTTGCAACCACACACCACAGGATATTAGTACCGTTACCATCCCTGTAACTAATATTTGGGGTGTAGCTGCGAATAAAGCGGGATTAGCAATTTTCGTTGCGAGAGTTTCCGTTACTTCATGTCCAAATAACACAGCTCCCGTAAACTCTAATACTCCAGCAATAATTAGTGCTTGCTTGAGAGTGACAGCTTTGGAACCTACAGAGGTTCCCATCGCATTAGCAACATCGTTTGCTCCAAGATTCCAGGCGACATAGAAAGCTAGTAGAGCGACGAAAAGTAGGGTAATAAGCATTTTGTTAGGGACAAGAGGAAAGTGAGAGAGATGAGGATGAAACTTGAGCTTTTAAGGGTGAACTTTGAACCTTTGAGCTTCATCCTCGAAGCTTTGAGCTTCATCGTCGAAGCTTTGGGCTTCATCGTCGAACCTTTTAGCTCCATCGTTGAACCTTTGAGCTCCATCGTTGAACCTTTGAGCCTCATCGTCGAACCTTTGAGCTTCATTGTCGAACCTTTTAGCTCCATCGTCGAACCTTTGAGCTTTAAAATTCTAGTTTTAACAAATTCTGTGGGTTTAAGTCCCCCGCTTCTATTAAGCGGCAAGTTTTGCGGTGGGGTTAAAATCCCCATTGCAAAACTTACAGCAGAATTCAGAATTCAGAATTCAGGAGTCAGAAGTAAAACAGGCTTATACTTGGCTTTGAGACGCGAGCTTGTGTATCTCACTAACTTGAAATCTGCTGTAACCCTCTTCTGTCACTTTCCGGGAGGACGATCGCTAGAAGCCGCATGAGGCAATCAATACAAGCTATACTATTAGAAAAAAATGGGTCTTGTATTTGTTGTTAGAAAATAATCGCGCAAT